>CP083825.1 GCA_023023105.1 Enterobacter ludwigii
GTGAATGACAATCAGATTTCTGTTCACTGGTCAGATCTACCGAAAGATGAGCTAACCCGTTTCTGCCAGGATGTCGATGCCGGCACTCAGGGTAATTTCCTCATTGCACCGGTCAAAAAACTGACCCGCCGCAAACGCGGTGAGCATTCCACAAAAGCCAAATGTGAGAACCCGGCCTGGTATCGCCCGGAGCATTATAAAAAGCTCTCCGGACAGCTCGGTCATGCCTACAATCGCCTGGTGAAAAAAGACAAAGAAACCGGGCAGGTCAGCCTGCGCATGCATGTTTCTCGTCACCCTCTCTATGTCGCCGGCCGCCGTAAGGCGGGACGTAAATATGGCTTCCGTCCGGAACGTCAGCGCCTGCTCGATGCGCTCTGGCCAGTGCTCATCAGCTTCTGTGATGCCGGCAAGCATACCGTCGGCATGTGTATCTCCCGTCTTGCAAAAGAACTCAGTGCAAAGGACCCAAAAGGCAATGTCATTCCTGAAACGGAGGTGACGGTGTCACGCCTTTCACGGCTTATTGAGGAACAGGTACGGTTTGGCGTTCTGGGCCTCGCAGAAGAACGCGCCTGGGATCGTGAATCCCGCACCTGGTTGCCAACGTATGTCTATATAACCCCCTTGGGATTCCAGATGCTGGGCGTCGATATGGACAAGCTGTTTAAAGAGCAGGAGAAGAAGCTCCGTCAGAGCGCCGAGCGTGAGCAGCTGATCCGGGAAGTAGTGATGAGCGAACATGATGATGTTCAGGCCCACTCTGCGCGGAAATGCTGGTCTGACCGTAAGCGTCGGGAGGCACTCGTTTACCGCCGCAAAAAAGGCGCGGAGCGTAAACGTGCCAACAATCTGATTAAGCTGCCGGCAGATGAACGACTCCATGCAATGTCTGAATGGATTTACCGCACCCTCCCGCCTGACGAAGCGTACTGGTGCACATCTGAGCGCCTGAAGGCTCTGGCCATCCAGCATCTTTACCAGCTGGATCTGGCGCTTTCTCCCCCGGACTAGTCACAGACGACACAACAGTCTTCTTGTTTACGGGCCCCTCACCGGGGCTTTTCGTGCTGGTTTTTTTCGGCCACCCTGCTCATTTTTCAACCTTCACTCCGTTCTCCTTCCGGTCACCATGACGTTCTGGGGGTCTGAGGGCCAATGGAACGAAAACGTACGCTAAGGAAATAACCAATTGTTATAATTGATATTATTCATTCTTCTCTATGAACTGAAAGCCCGCACTAAGCAATGTTTTAGCCTCAAATGACTTTTTTACCTACCCAACTAACGTAACGATCGCACATCAGGTCGTTTTTCAACCGCATAGTGACACCTGCACTCACATGCGAGAAAACACATATGATTTTGACTTCTTGTTTTGGTGGAGAGACAATACCCATTCATAGCAGGAGTACATAATGCCAGAAATTGCATCCCTACAACTTTTCAAAATACTATCTGATGAAACCCGCCTGGGTATCGTGCTACTGCTCAGGGAGATGGGGGAGCTGTGCGTATGCGATCTCTGCACAGCGCTGGAACAATCACAACCCAAGACCTCCCGCCATCTGGCGATGCTTCGGGAAAGTGGCCTGTTGCTGGATCGCAAGCAGGGGAAATGGGTTCATTATCGCTTATCCCCGCATATTCCTTCCTGGGCTGCCCTGGTGATTGAGCAGGCCTGGTTAAGTCAACAGGACGACGTACAGGCCATCGCCCGTAAGCTGGCATCGGCCAACTGCTCTGGCAGCGGTAAGGCTGTTTGTATCTAAAAATTTTGCCTGTACATATATGTTTTTACGAATATGAGGTGTTAAAGATGAAAATGTTAACGGTGTTTGATCCGGCGATGTGCTGCAGTACCGGCGTTTGTGGTTCAGATGTCGATCAGGTTTTGGTCAATTTTTCTGCTGATGTGCAATGGCTGAAAGGGCGTGGGGTTCAGATCGAACGTTATAACCTGGCGCAGCAGCCTATGAGCTTCGTTGAGAACGAAAAAGCGAAAGCATTCCTTGAGGCTTCTGGAGCTGAAGGGCTTCCGCTGCTGTTGCTTGATGGTGAAACGGTGATGGCCGGGCGATACCCAAAACGCGCTGAACTGGCTCGCTGGTTTGGTATACCGCTGGAAAAGGTGGGTTTAGCTTCCACCAGTTGCTGTGGTGGTAAAACTTCCTGTTGTTGAGTATGTCAGGAGGACATATGAAATTCTTAGAGAATATCCCGTCTTACCTGTTTTTCACCGGTAAGGGAGGTGTAGGCAAAACTTCGATTTCCTGCGCAACGGCTATACGTCTGGCTGAACTGGGAAAGCGTGTTCTGCTTGTCAGTACCGACCCGGCTTCCAATGTCGGTCAGGTATTCGATCAGACTATCGGTAACACTATCCAGCCCGTGACTGCTGTGTCTGGTCTTTCGGCTCTGGAGATTGACCCGCAGGACGCCGCCCAGCAATACCGCGCCAGAATCGTTGACCCTATTAAAGGTCTTTTGCCTGATGACGTTGTTAACAGCATCAGTGAACAGCTTTCAGGAGCTTGTACGACAGAGATCGCTGCATTCGACGAGTTTACTGGCTTACTGACTGACGCTTCTCTGCTGACCCGCTTTGATCACATCATTTTTGATACTGCCCCAACTGGCCACACTATTCGCCTTCTTCAGCTTCCCGGAGCCTGGAGCAGCTTCATCGAAAGTAACCCGGATGGTGCTTCCTGTCTTGGTCCAATGGCTGGGCTGGAAAAACAACGCGAGCAATATGCTCATGCGGTTGAGGCATTATCCGATCCTGAACGAACTCGCCTTGTGCTGGTCGCGCGATTGCAAAAATCAACACTGCAGGAAGTCGCTCGTACTCATGACGAATTATCAGCTATTGGCCTTAAAAATCAGTATTTAGTCATTAACGGTGTCCTGCCTGCGAGCGAAGCAGAACGTGATGCACTGGCCGCTGCAATATGGCAACGGGAGCAAGAGGCGCTGGCAAATCTTCCTGCCGGGTTATCTGATTTGCCGACAGACAACTTATACCTGCAGCCGCTGAACATGGTTGGTGTATCCGCATTGAAAGGCCTGCTCAACGAACACGCTGAGATAACATCGCTTCCTGAACAAAGCCCACAGAACAAGCCAGAGAATATGTCGTTGTCTGTCCTGGTTGATGATATCGCCCGCAGTGAACACGGTTTGATTATGCTGATGGGCAAAGGTGGTGTGGGCAAAACCACAATGGCTGCGGCTATCGCCGTCAGTCTGGCGGATAAGGGTTTTGATGTGCATCTCACCACCTCAGATCCTGCTGCACATCTCAGTACAACGCTCAATGGCAGCCTCAAAAATCTGCAGGTCAGCCGAATCAACCCTCACGATGAAACTGAACGCTATCGTCAGCATGTTCTTGAGACGAAAGGCAGGGATCTGGATGAGGCTGGGAAACGGCTGCTCGAAGAGGATTTACGTTCTCCTTGCACAGAAGAGATTGCGGTGTTCCAGGCGTTTTCACGCGTAATTCGTGAAGCTGGCAAACGGTTTGTGGTCATGGATACGGCACCTACCGGGCATACGCTATTACTGCTTGATGCTACCGGGGCTTATCACCGTGAGATTGCCAGGAAGATGGGGGATAAAGGTCATTTTACCACTCCGATGATGCAGCTTCAGGACCAGAAACGTACCAAAGTTTTGCTGGTCACTCTGCCTGAAACCACACCTGTACTGGAAGCGGCAAACCTGCAGTCCGATCTTGAACGTGCGGGGATTCATCCCTGGGGCTGGATTATCAATAACAGCCTTTCGATTGCACAGACGCAATCGCCGCTGCTTTGCCAGCGCGCCCTACAAGAGCGTCCTCAAATCGAGGTTGTGAAAAACCAGCATGCAAGCCGCATAGCGTTAGTACCGGTAATGGCTGCAGAGCCCACTGGCATCGAGAAACTCAGAGAGCTGGTTGTTTAATTTTTTTTGTATATACAGGGCGGCAAAGCCGTCCTGTCTGGAGGATTTATGTTACTGGCAGGCGCTATTTTTGTCCTGACCATCGTTTTGGTTATCTGGCAACCGAAGGGATTAGGGATCGGCTGGAGTGCGACGCTGGGCGCGGTACTGGCGCTGATCTCTGGCGTAGTCCATTTTGGTGATATCCCTGTAGTGTGGAATATTGTCTGGAATGCGACGGCGACCTTTATTGCCGTGATTATTATCAGCCTTCTGCTCGATGAATCGGGCTTTTTCGAATGGGCGGCGCTGCACGTTTCACGTTGGGGTAACGGTCGCGGGCGTTTGCTGTTTACCTATATCGTTTTGCTCGGCGCAGCGGTGGCGGCACTGTTTGCCAACGATGGTGCGGCATTGATTCTGACGCCAATTGTTATCGCCATGCTGCTTGCATTAGGTTTCAGCAAAGGCACTACGCTGGCATTTGTCATGGCCGCCGGGTTTATTGCCGATACGGCCAGTCTGCCGCTTATCGTGTCCAACCTGGTTAACATCGTTTCTGCAGACTTCTTTGGGCTGGGTTTCACTGAGTATGCGTCGGTAATGGTGCCGGTGGATATCGCAGCCATTATCGCCACGCTGGTGATGCTGCATCTGTTCTTCCGCAAAGATATTCCGCCAACTTACGACCTGGCTCTCCTGAAAGCACCGGCAAAAGCGATTAAAGATCTGGCAACCTTCAGAACCGGCTGGATAGTGTTGATCCTTCTTCTGGTTGGCTTTTTCGTCCTTGAGCCGTTGGGTATCCCGGTCAGTGCGATTGCTGCTGTAGGGGCTGTCATTCTGTTTGCGGTGGCGAAGCGAGGCCATGCCATTAACACTGGCAAAGTGCTTCGCGGTGCGCCATGGCAGATCGTCATATTCTCTCTGGGAATGTATCTGGTGGTCTATGGTCTGCGTAATGCCGGACTAACAGAATACCTCTCCGGTGTGTTGAACGTGCTGGCAGATAAAGGACTTTGGGCCGCGACGTTTGGTACTGGCTTCCTGACGGCTTTCCTCTCTTCCATCATGAACAATATGCCTACCGTGCTGGTTGGTGCTCTCTCTATTGATGGCAGCACTGCAACAGGCGTTATCAAAGAGGCGATGATTTTTGCCAACGTGATTGGCTGCGATCTTGGACCGAAAATTACACCTATTGGTAGCCTGGCAACGTTGCTCTGGCTGCATGTCCTTTCACAGAAGAACATGACCATCACATGGGGATACTATTTCCGCACCGGGATCGTCATGACTCTGCCTGTGCTGTTTGTAACGCTGGCCGCGCTGGCGCTACGTCTCTCTTTCACTTTGTAATGAGATACTGATATGAGCAACATCACCATTTATCACAACCCAGCCTGCGGCACGTCGCGTAATACGCTGGAGATGATCCGCAACAGCGGTATCGAGCCGACCGTTATTCTTTACCTTGAGACTCCACCTTCACGCGATGAGCTGCTCAAACTCATTGCGGATATGGGCATTTCCGTCCGGGCTTTGCTGCGTAAGAACGTCGAGCCGTATGAGGAACTGGGTCTTGCAGAAGATAAATTTACTGACGACCAGCTCATCGACTTTATGCTACAGCATCCGATTCTGATCAACCGTCCGATCGTAGTGACGCCACTGGGAACTAAACTTTGCCGTCCTTCAGAGGTTGTTCTCGATATCCTTCCAGATGCCCAGAAAACGGCTTTCACCAAGGAAGACGGTGAAAAAGTCGTTGATGATTCAGGTAAAAGACTGAAATAAAGACGAAGGGGGCATTTGCCCCCTTCATTATTACTTCGCCATTTCTTCCAGCAGGTCAATACCAACCGGCTCTTCGCTCTGTAGCGCTGTTAATGCAATACGCTTTGCATACTGCTCTTCCACATCAGAGATGAGAGGCAGCTCGCGGTTCGCCCTGATCTTCAGGAAAGGCGAAGACGGTTGAGCAGCTGCCAGGCTGTTATTAACGACCCATGCCCACGGCTCGATGCCAGCTCGGCGTAGATCCCGCTGCAGGTTAGCGGCTTCCAGTACAGGTGTCGTTTCGGCAAGCGTCACGATAATCACCTTCGTCTTCTCCGGGTCTGCTGCTTTTTCGCTATCACCTGTCTTCGATGTCAGAAAGCGAGAGAATTCGGCTTCATGCTGTCGCCAGAACACACTCATGCAATTGTTGAATGCCTTTACATCACTCATGTTCGTCCTCAAATTTTGCTCAGATTAACCCGGCTCTCATCTTCCAGAATTTTATAAACAGTGGAACGGGCAATACTGAGCCGGCGGGCAATATCTGTTGCACCAGTTCCCTGCTGATGAAGTGCCAGTACACTATTTCTGTCGATGATGCGCTTTCGGCCAAACCGGATACCTTTCAGCCTGGCCTCCTGCCGTCCTTCGTTCGTACGCTCCAGAATCCTCCTGCGTTCGGCCTGGGCTACAGCTGAAAGAATGGTCACAACCATTTTCCCCATTTCACCGTCGGTGCTGATCCCGTCGTCTATGAATCGGACCGCGACTCCCTGAGCGTCGAATTCTTTTATCAGTTGGATCATATCGGCAGTGTCGCGGCCAAGCCGGTCGAGTTTCTTCACCAGGATGACGTCACCTTCCTCCACCTTCATTCGCAGCAGATCCAGTCCTTTCCTGTCGGTAGAACTGCCGGATGCTTTGTCGGTAAATATGCGACTGGCTTTCACCCCCGCCTCTTTAAGCCCCTTGATCTGAATATCGAGGGACTGCTGGCTTGTTGATACCCGTGCGTAACCAAAAAGTCGCATAAAAATGTATCCTAAATCAAATATCGGACAGTGGGTGTCTGTTATAACAAAAAATCGATTTAATAGACACCTAGACAACACCATTTTAGTGTGTCCGAGAATTTATAATATTTCGGACGGTTGCGAAATTGTTAATTCATGACCATCAGGCAGGGAGGCCGGTATGCCCGTCGATTTTCTGACCACTGAGCAGGAACTGAATTATGGTCGCTATGTTGCAGAACCCAATGACGTGCAGCTGGCGCGCTATTTTCATCTTGATGAGCGGGATCTTGCCTTCATTAACCAGCGGCGGGGAAGGCATAACCGGCTGGGAATTGCGCTTCAGCTCACCACCGCCCGTTTTCTGGGCACCTTTCTGACAGACTTAACCCGGGTTCTGCCAGGTGTTCAGCAATTTGTCGCGGTGCAGCTTAATATTCGCCGTCCAGAAGTCCTTACCCGCTACGCAGAACGGGTTACCACCCTCAGAGAGCATACTGCGCTGATTAAGGAATATTACGGTTACCATGAATTTGGCGATTTCCCCTGGTCTTTCCGCCTGAAGCGCCTGCTGTACACCCGCGCATGGCTCAGTAATGAGCGACCCGGCCTTATGTTTGATTTTGCCACCGCGTGGCTGCTTCAGAATAAGGTCCTGCTGCCCGGAGCAACCACACTTGTACGTCTCGTCAGTGAAATACGCGAACGGGCAAATCAGCGGCTGTGGAAGAAACTGGCCGCGTTGCCGGACAGCTGGCAGACCGCCCGCGTGACGGAGCTTCTGGACATTCCTGAGGGGCAGCGTACTTCACCGCTGGAGCAACTGAAAAAGGGACCGGTCACCGTCAGCGGCCCGGCATTTACCGAAGCGCTGGAGCGGTATATCCGGCTGCGAAACCTGGAATTTTCCCGACTGAATTTTACCGGTCTGCCTGCTATACAACTGCGTAATTTGGCCCGTTACGCAGGCATGGCGTCGGTAAAATATATCGCGCGAATGCCACAGCAGAGAAAACTGGCCGTACTCACAGCATTCGTTAAAGCGCAGGAGACTGCGGCGCTGGATGAGGCCGTTGATGTGCTCGATATGCTGATACTGGATATCACTCGTGCGGCGAAGAAAACGGGGCAGAAAAAACGGCTCAGGACGCTTAAAGATCTTGATCGTGCTGCGCTAATATTGGCGCGGGCATGTTCATTGTTGCTGGATGAACAGGCTGACGATGCTGAACTGAGGGAGACCATATTCAACAGCATACCGAAAAGCAGGCTGGCAGAATCCGTCTGCAAGGTAAATGAGCTGGCCCGGCCTCAGAACAACAATTTCCATGACGAAATGGTGGAGCAGTACGGGCGGGTAAAGCGCTTTCTTCCGGCGGTATTGCGCGACCTGCATTTCCAGGCAGCGCCAGCCGGAGAACATACGTTGTCCGCCATTCATTATCTGACCGAACTGAACTGCTCGAAAAAGCGCATCCTGGACAATGCGCCTGAACATATTATTACCGGCCCCTGGAAACGCCTGGTATACGATGCGGAGGGCCGGATACAGCGTGCCGGTTACTCGCTTTGTCTGCTGGAGCGCCTTCAGGATGCACTACGTCGAAGGGACATCTGGCTCGAAAACAGCGATCGCTGGGGAAATCCCCGCGAGAAGCTGTTGCAGGGGGAAGAATGGCAGGCTCAGCGGGTCCCCGTTTGCCGGGCGCTGGGACATCCCACTGATGGACATAAAGGCGTGCAACAGTTGGCGGTCCAGCTAGATGAAACCTGGAAAACCGTCGCATCCCGCTTTGAAGGAAATGCGGAGGTTCATATTTGCCATGACGGTAAACATCCTTCCCTGACTATCAGCAGCCTGGAGAAACTGGAGGAGCCAACATCGTTGCATCGTCTCAACAGTCGGGTAAGGCTGCTACTCCCGCCAGTAGATTTGACGGAACTGTTGCTTGAAATAGATGCCAGAACGGGATTTACACGTGAGTTTACGCATGTCAGTGAATCCGGGGCCCGGGCACAGGATCTGCACATCAGCCTGTGCGCGGTCCTGATGGCAGAGGCCTGCAATATCGGGCTGGAACCGCTGATAAAGCACAATATACCGGCGCTGACGCGCCACCGGCTTAGCTGGGTAAAACAGAATTACCTCCGGGCAGAAACGCTGGTCAGCGCCAATGCCCGCCTGGTTGATTTTCAGTCCACACTGGAGCTTGCTGGCCGCTGGGGTGGTGGCGAAGTGGCTTCAGCTGATGGCATGCGCTTTGTCACGCCGGTGAAAACCGTCAATTCAGGACCTAACAGAAAATATTTTGGTTCCGGACGTGGCATCACCTGGTACAACTTCGTCTCTGATCAGTACTCTGGATTCCACGGCATCGTTGTCCCCGGCACATTACGAGATTCCATTTTTGTGCTGGAAGGCCTTCTGGAGCAGCAGACAGGGCTGAATCCGGTTGAGATCATGACAGACACAGCCGGTACCAGCGACATTATTTTTGGCCTCTTCTGGCTGCTGGGATACCAGTTTTCCCCCCGGCTTGCCGATGCCGGTGAAGCGGTATTCTGGCGAGTGGATAAATCGGCAAATTACGGTGCACTGGACGAACTGGCACGTGGTTGTGCCGATCTGTCGAAAGCCGAGGATCAGTGGGATGAGATGATGCGAACCGCCGGTTCGCTGAAACTGGGCACCATTCATGCTTCAGAACTCATTCGCTCTTTGCTGAAAAGCTCGCGCCCATCAGGGCTGGCACAGGCGATCATGGAAGTGGGGCGCGTCAACAAGACGCTGTACCTTCTTAATTATATTGATGATGAGGATTATCGTCGGCGGATCCTGACGCAGCTAAACCGGGGGGAAGGCCGCCATGCTGTGGCGAGGGCGATCTGCTACGGGCAGCGCGGTGAGATCAGAAAGCGCTATCGTGAAGGTCAGGAAGATCAGCTGGGGGCACTGGGCCTGGTCACTAACGCAGTGGTACTGTGGAACACACTTTATATGCAGGAAGCCCTGAGCTGGATACGCAGTAATGGAGAAGAAATCGGGGTTGAAGATATCGCCCGGTTGTCCCCACTGATGCACGGGCATATCAATATGCTGGGGCATTATACGTTTACGCTACCGGAGGATATTTTGAAGGGGGAACTGAGAGAACTAAATTTCAATTTAAACAATGAATTAACTTCTTAGCGTACGTTTTCGTTCCATTGGCTCTCAAACCCCTTCTGCTTGTCGTTATGGCCCCCAGTGGCCACTGTCTCTTTTTTTTACACAGAAATCCGCAAACGAATAAGTGAAGTAACCCGGAAACGAATAAAAGACATTCCGCAAAACAGTCTTACTTCACCGTTTTTATCTCTCTGTTCATTTCATTCCAGAGTAGATCTTTGTCTGCAGTCACTCTGTGGATAACGAAAAATGCCTTCGCATGCAGCGGCCTCACGGCCTCGCGCTCAGAACAAAATCAAAAGTACCTCCCGTCGCAAGCGCCGGGCCCCTTTCTGGCCAGAACCCGGCACCGCATACATACCTAACCCCTGCTAAACCGACGCCGCCCCGGCCCAAAGGGCCGGAACAACTTCGCTTTAAGAGGGATGTTGTAACTAGAAATAGCTATGGCTGTAAGTCGATTCGCGGTAAGTTCGCGGTACACGCTCGTAAGCGCCTCACGGCGCTAACGCGGAGATACAGCCCGTCAGCGGCCTCTGGCCTTGACGGACTCACTCCGACCGCGCACATTAGCAATCAGAAAGTTTTAAGCGGGTATGGCTTTGCAGGGAAAGGGATGGGATTGGCAGAACCTATCAATCCGTAACGGCTGATGCCGGTTACGACGCCCCTCACCAGAATCACCCGGTTCAGCTCCGGCTGGCGTCTCCATGCCGCTTCGCGGCATATATGTACCCTTTAAAGCAGGGTTGCCTAAATCCGGGAGCGCGATAAGCTTTAACGGGTGATTTTCAATCAGGATGAGAAAAATGGATATAATTCTTCCGGGAAACAAAAGCCAGGCTCGAGTCTGGGCAGAAACCATGATTAATCTGGAGGCCCGCAAACTCGTCAATACCGCTAATATTGTTGGCGCCCGACATCTGGGGGATGGATTGACGCGTCTCAAATTCATCGATGAAATTAAATCTGTCATTAATGGCGAATTTGAGCGTGCCCGGCGGGCAAAGTCTGACGAAGAGTGCATGACCTGCCTGCGTAACCTGCAGGCAGAAAACAGCAGTCTGCTTGAGCAGAGCCGGCAGCTCCAGACCGGTTATGCGAAACTATATGCCCAGATCAAATACGTCAGGGATGAAGACCGGATGGTCGGTTATGTCATCTCAGGAATTAAAGTGGTGCTGGCAGGTATGCAGGGCGTATTTGGCTTCGTGCTGACTTCCTCAATGACCCCCGTAGGCGTTCTTGCCGGGGCTATTCTGATTGTCGACTCGGCCAACACGATAACCCGTGAAGTTGGTCGTCAGTTCCTGAATGAACCTGACACGCAGGGTATGTTTGGTGATGGTGCTATGAACATCGCTAAATTCATGGGATTTGAACGATCAACAGGGTTAGGGATATACAACGGGATCGCGCTTGCAGGCAATATCTACAGTGTCTATGGATTAATGGCCAGACCAGGGACATGGCGTCTGTTTAACTATATCAGCACCGATTTTTACCGGAAAATCGACACCATGTCCCGGGGTAAACTGACAATGAAAATTGTGGGATGGGGGGTAAAGGCTAAGGTTGTTTTCGATCTGATCACTTCTGATGACGCTGGGAAATGAGATTCCGGCGGTAATGCCATGATTTATAGGCCAGCTTCAAAGGCATGGTAATCGTAAACAGAGTGCCAAGAACAAGAATAGCCACGCCAAAGGAAATTGCATGCACCCTCGAGCCAGCCAAAAGTGTGGCCACAAGAATCAGTAACATGACTGACAGCACCCATATCAGGGCCTTAAAACGGTTTGCCAGATCGTTCAGCAGAGTATCCATTTCCGTACCCGTTTTAGCTGAACTGGCCCGCAGTCGGACAATGTCCTCTTCACTGAAGCCGTGGTTCATCAGATCACTTTCATGGTTCATGCTTCTCTCCTTTTCCCTGCGGGAAGTTTAACATGCCCTGCGCTAATAACCAGTTAAGCCCGACCGATAACCTGACAGGTGGTTACGGCTATCAGCTCTTTCTCACTGATAGCCATCACGTCATTCTAAATCAGCCAAAAGTAGACTGTACCAGACCAATAATCCCCAGGTGGCCGGCGTAAGCATAATAAAAGAAATTACGCGGCATGAAACGCCTACGGCCCTCCGGACAGATTTGCCTGCAGAATGAAACCACTGCCAGGGGGAATGCCAGAGTAGGCAGCGTGGCCAGTAATAATGTTTCTGCGGGCATATCCAGGAGATGCGATAACCCGTTTAAACAAATCAGTGACAGCACGGCAGTGATGGCTGCCAGCCGCTGCACTCCGGGTGTATCGCTGCCAGAAACCGTTGCCATACTGATGGCCAGCGTTATTCCTGCCAGCCCGTAACTTGCCGGCTGCAGGGGCCAAATCATAAGGGCCAGGAGCAGATACCCGGCAAGCATTCCTTTCCGGCCGTGCCGGTACTGCAGGGCAAGCAACTGCGTGACGCCTGCAAACACGAACAGAATGTTCAGGGCCCACCAGGGCTGTTGATTCTGGAAGGCCAGGCTGAACACCGGCTGCGTTATGATTGCCCAGATCCACAGACGATTGGCTCTCTTCTGCAGTCGTTCCGGGGGGCGCTGTACGTTCATCGCCCATATAAGCGTGAACAGGGGGAAGGCCATCCGGCCAAGCGCATACATCACCGGCAAGGCAGACGACAGAAACACCGTATTGGTGTGGTCGATAATCATGGCCAGAAGTGCGAGAAGTTTGACCATATCGAGTGCAGCGGGACTGAGCTGGCTGGCGTTCCGGATAGTGGGAAGAATGTCGGGTAATGAATGATTCATGCTGTATATTCCCCTGGCGACACGCGGTTAACAGCCAGCCCTGAACATAATGCCAGAATGCCCTGCCGGTTTGCGTTGTGACCCTGACTCTGAGTTTCTCCAGAATCTTGCGCACCGCAAATTCTGATTTATCACGCAGCACGCGCATTGCACCTGCCACATCCTTATTCTGAATACAGATACTTAAAATATTAAAATCGTTCATGACACTCCCTTCCTTACTATATATATCGGCAAAAATATTGATATATTTAGATTAAGGAGTGTAATTGTTTATTATTTTACCATATTTTGCATGGAAAGATTTTTATAATTATAAAACATGTTGCTGCAAAATAACTTAATATACATCTCAACCTAAAACCGATTATTCCTGGCTGATATCCGAAGATTGAGCAGGATGAAGCTTTGCATAATCTTCTCGAAGCGATTTTGCCGCGGGTTTCCAGGCTTTCGCCCACTCATCATCCATTCTTCCTACACCAACAATCTTCAGTGCGACAGCATAGGGGGTGCGCCCTTGCTGTTTTGAAAGCCACAGGATGTGATCATCAATTCTGTCATCAGGTATATCGTCGATAATGGAATGGATAACATCGAGATCCTCTGGCAGCCACGGCTTTCCAGTACGGGGAAACACCAGGTCCGGTTCGCGCGGTTTCTTTACCTGCTCGTTTTTAGCGATCTGTCTGGCTTCTTTCTCCGCAGAAATGAGCCGTAGTCGCTCCTTAAGCCCACCCAGTGTGGCAACCGTTTTAATTAAATTTTCTCGCTGTTCGCGAGTAATGCTTTGCTCATCGCAGATCAGGTCGTTCAGGGTATCGATGAGTGTATCTACCCGATTTTCTGTTAATTTCATTTCCAGTTCTCGCTTAAGGCTACAACTCAGCATTCTATTAGATATCTATTTGATTTCGCATCCCTGTTGATCTCATAAATGCAGTCCATAGTCTCGATCACTGAGCATGGAAGCCTGATGCTAAAATGATATACTGATGTAAGAACAAATCTTACATAATGAAACGGAGGGGTTATGGCCCGTACAATGACGGTGGACGTGGGTGATGAGCTGCGTGAATTTATCGATTCCCTGGTTAAGGCCGGTGATTACCGAACCCAGAGCGAAGTCATGCGTGACGCGCTGCGGCTGCTGCGCGAGAAGCAAGCTGAATCACGCCTTCAGGAACTGCGCGATCTGCTGGCCGAAGGCATCAGCAGCGGCGAGGCGAAACCATGGAACAAGGATGCATTCCTGAATAATGTCAGGGCCAGGATGGCAAATGAAAGAGATTGAGCTGACACCAAAAGCAGAAGAAGATCTGGAGGCTATCTGGGACTACAGCTTCAGACAGTTCGGGGTTGTTCAGGCGGATGCGTATATCGGGCGTATAGCCGCAGTGTTTGATGTGCTGGCCATGCATGACATCGGCACGCATCGCGCAGAGCTGGGAGAAGATATCTGCTCGTTGCCGGTGGAACAGCACATGATCTATTTTGTGCCATCGCATTCGGTGGTTACGGTCATACGTATTCTCAGCCAGTCTCAGGATACGGCACGGCATGAACCCTGGATATAATCGGGCAAGAAACTTTAAATACATAAAAATCAATTACTTAGTTCGTGTAATCTATCTTATGTTAAATTTAGTCCGTCGTTCATTTAGTTCATAACAGGCCGCAGACTACGATTAATCGTAAGCGTCGTCTCAGCACCGTCTGGCAGATCCTGATATTCCTGAGAGGATAGTGGACACCAAATATGGTGGACGCTATCCATGAAATCATTAACCGCAGTGCGTAAAAAAAGCCCTAATTATCCCGTTGAGTTCAAAATCAAAATGGTTGAACTCTCGCATCGACCAGAGATCTCCGTAGCGCAACTCGCTCGTGAGCATGGGATCAACGATAATTTGCTGTTCAAGTGGCGCCAGTACTGGCGCGAAGGAAAACTACGTCCTCCTTCAACAACAGAAAACAACGTGCCTGAGCTGCTCCCGATAACACTTGATACCGAAGATGTTGTCCCTGCAACCTCCCCCCGGTCACAACCTGTAGCTGCTGCGGCACCTGAATCACTCAATATCAGCTGTGAAGTGACGTTCCGGCACGGATCACTCCGTCTGAATGGTGCCATCAGCGAAAATATCCTGAACCTGCTGATACGGGAGCTCAAACGTTGATCCCATTACCATCAGGGACAAAGATCTGGCTGGTCGCTGGCATCACCGATATGAGAAACGGCTTCAACGGCCTGGCGGCAAAGGTGCAGACGACGCTGAAAGACGATCCGATGTCAGGTCACGTTTTTATCTTCCGTGGGCGTAATGGCAGTCAGGTAAAGCTCCTCTGGTCTACCGGCGATGGACTGTGTCTGCTGACCAAACGGCTGGAGCGCGGCCGCTTCGCCTGGCCGTCAGCCCGGGATGGCAAAGTGTTCCTCACACCGGCACAGCTGGCGATGCTCCTTGAAGGTATCGACTGGCGGCAGCCTAAAAGACTGCTTACGTCACTGACTATGTTGTAGGCCTCTTTATCCTGGTCGACGCTGAATGAGCCTGGTAATATACCCGGTATGAACAGCTTACTTCCTGACGATATCGATGAACTGGAACGTCTCCTTGCCGAACAGGAGGCGCTGAACCGTGCCCTTCTGGAAAAGCTGAACGAGCGTGAACGCGAAATAGATCACCTGCAGGCGCAACTGGATAAGCTGCGCCGGATGAACTTCGGCAGCCGCTCCGAAAAAGTCTCCCGCCGTATCGCGCAGATGGAAGCCGACCTTAAGCAGTTGCAGAAAGAAAGCGATACCCTTACCGGCCGGGTGGATGACCCGGCCGTGCAGCGCCCGCTGCGGCAGACCCGTACCCGCAAACCGTTCCCTGAATCACTTCCCCGTGACGAAAAACGGCTGCTGCCGGCAGCGTCATGCTGCCCGGAATGTGGTGGTGCGCTGAGTTACCTGGGTGAAGATGCCGCCGAACAGCTGGAGCTGATGCGCAGCGCCTTCCGGGTTATCCGGACAGTACGTGAAAAGCATGCCTGTACTCAGTGCGATGCCATCGTGCAGGCCCCCGCGCCTTCACGTCCCATCGAGCGGGGTATCGCCGGACCGGGGCTGCTGGCCCGCGTGCTGAGTTCAAAGTATGCAGAACATACCCCGCTGTACCGGCAGTCAGAAATATACAGCCGCCAGGGTGTGGAGCTGAGCCGCTCACTGCTGTCGGGCTGGGTGGATGCATGCTGCCGGCTGCTGTCACCGCTGGAAGAGGCGCTTCAGGGCTATGTCCTGACCGACGGTAAACTCCATGCCGATGACACCCCGGTCCAGGTGCTGCTGCCGGGCAATAAGAAGACGAAGACCGGGCGGTTGTGGACGTATGTTCGTGATGACCGCAACGCTGGATCAGCAGTCGCGCCGGCGGTGTGGTTCGCTTACAGCCCGGACAGAAAAGGCATCCACCCTCAGACCCATCTTGCAGGGTTCAGTGGTGTGCTGCAGGCCGATGCGTACGCCGGGTTCAACGAGCTGTACCGCGATGGCCAGATAACGGAAGCCGCCTGCTGGGCTCACGCCCGCCGTAAAATCCACGATGTGCACGTCCGCACACCGTCGGCGCTGACGGATGAAGCCCTGAAGCGTATCGGCGAGCTGTATGCCGTTGAAGCGGAGATAAGGGGAATGCCGGCGAAGCGACGCCTTGCAGAACGTCAGCAAAAAGCTAAACCGCGGCTGAAATCCCTGGAAAGCTGGCTGCGTGAAAAGGTGAAAACGCTGTCGCGACACTCAGAACTGGCGAAAGCGTTCACGTACGTACTGAAC
This sequence comes from Enterobacter ludwigii, assembly GCA_023023105.1. Classification (NCBI taxonomy): domain Bacteria; kingdom Pseudomonadati; phylum Pseudomonadota; class Gammaproteobacteria; order Enterobacterales; family Enterobacteriaceae; genus Enterobacter; species Enterobacter ludwigii. The sequence goes on from CP083825.1 coordinate 16,533, forward strand.
CAGTGGCCGGCGCTGGCTTACTATACTGACGACGGCTGGGCCGAGGCAGATAACAACATAGCTGAGAATGCGCTACGGATGGTCAGCCTGGGCCGCAAAAACTACCTGTTCTTCGGTTCGGATCATGGAGGAGAGCGGGGAGCGCTGCTGTACAGCCTGATCGGGACATGCAAACTGAACGGAGTGGAGCCAGAAAGCTACCTCCGTCACGTCCTTAACGTCATAGCGGACTGGCCGATAAACCGGGTCAGCGAACTACTCCCCTGGCGCGTAGCACTGCCAACTGAATAACACATCCCCGTCAATACGGTTCTCGCTGCACGCTTACGATTAATCATACACAGATATAATCTTTCATTTGGTTTAAAAAAAACGCTCCCGATCGGGAGCGTAAGCCAGTGACTTCGGCGTCAAATGAGGGTCTGACAAGTGGAGCTGCGGGTTAATTCTGGGTGATCTGGCTGCGATGCTTTTCAGCCTGCTGCTGATGAATAACGGAAGATTGACCATTATTCGCCTTCTCATGCACAACAGCGGCTTTCTCATGCTCGTTCATTTCGGAAAATGATTTTGCTGTTTCGTTAGAAGCTGCTGGCTTGGATTTCATCATTTTTTTATGCATTTCAGCCATGTCCTGATGGGCAGCAGAATTGCCGTTTTGCATCATTTCATGGGACATTGCGGCCTGATCGTGACCGCTCATATCCATCATTTTCATGCTCTCCCCCTGAACTGCACTTTTTTCAGCGGATGATTGCATCTGATGGGCAGGCGCCTGGGCATTATTTACCTGGTCATGCATGTTCATTGTCTCTGCAGCCCAGGCAGATGAAGCGACAGCCATCATAGCAATAAAGGATACAAGGATCTTTTTCATGGTTGGGTCTCCGGTGTTTTCATACCCGAACAATCAATGCTTATAACAGAGAAAGCATTTGATCTCAGGGCTGGTTGATCATCACGCCAGGAACCGGGCGATTGAATTATCACGCTGTCCTGATTTATGGCTGATTATAAAAAACCGCCTCTGTTTATCGCGTGACTGAACGATGACATTTTTGTCACCTTCCGGGTTTCTCCTGAATAACGGTATTAATCCATTAACAGACGCACACTGAACACAATTTCCCGCCCCTGCTGTTCTGCTGACAGCTCGCCGCCGTGAGCATGAATGATCGACCTTGTAATTGATAATCCCAGCCCCGCGCCTTCCGTGTTGTAGAACCTTGATGAGTCTGCGCGATAGAACCGGTCAAACAAACGTTCCAGATTAGCGGGAACCTGGCCGGACATCGTATTCGTAATCATCACGTTCACACAGTCACTGTCACGCTCAAGGTGTATCGCTGTACAGGTGTTATCGGGAGAATACTTGATTGCATTGGAAAGCAGGTTACTGAAAGCACGTCGGAGCATATCGCTGTCTCCGGCAACAACGCCCTCTCCTTCAACCGTGATTGTCTTTCCTGTTTCGTCTGCCAGGGGCTCGAACAACTCACGTAATTCATTCAGTTCGGCTGCCAGATCCACATCATGTTTATCCAGCCGCAGCAGACCATGCTCTGAACGTGCCAGAAAAAGCATGTCACTGGTCATTCGTGACAACCTTTTCAGTTCTTCCAGGTTAGCGAATAAAATTTCGCGGTAATGCGAAACATCCCTTTCCTTAGCCAGTGCAAACTGCGTCTGCATCATCAGATTACTGACTGGTGTGCGCAGCTCATGCGCGATGTCAGACGAGAAATCTGACAGTTTCCGGAATGCCCCCTCCAGGCGATCAAACATATTATTGAACTCCTGCATGGTCTCAGAGATTTCCGGCGGAGCCAGATCGGGATTTAGACGCTGATCCAGGCTGTGTACAGTCATGGAGGAAGCCAGACTGGTCATTTCCCGTAACGGTTTCAGACCAATACGTGTGGTCAGCCAGCCCAGAAAAACAGAAATAAAGACCAGACCGATATTGAACCAGAACAGCCAGGTACTGAGTTTGTCCATAAACAGGGTGTGATACCCAGTATCCGTGGCAACCGTAATGATGACATGTTTGCTTTTACCCTGTTCCGGCGTCATGGCAACCCGCCGCGAGATACTGCGGTACACGGTGTTATTTTCTTCCGTCTGGATCATATAGTCGAGAATATCACCCGACTTATTAAGCAGGACCGCTGGAACAACAGAATTTTTGGCATAGAGTTCAACAATTTTTTCATTTTCCATGTTTTTTATAGAAATGAATAAACCATTGTGCCCTACCATCGCATCGTTTATTTTTTCTGATAATGACTTAATATCCGTTTTGTTCCGGAACGTCTCTGTTTTAAGAAACTCTTCGGTGAGCTGAAGTTTACCTGTCAGAAAATCGCGGTCCTGATTATCGAAATAGCCATTAAGGGTGCTAATCAGGATAAAACTTGATAACCACCATACCGTAAGCATCACCGCAGAAAAAATCAGGCTCAGGCGTGTGGTCAGGGAAATTTTGAACCTCACTCTTCTCTGATCTCCAGGACATATCCGGCACCGCGAACGGTATGGATCAGTTTTGGCTCAAAGTCATCATCAATTTTACTTCTCAGACGTCTCACGGCGACATCAATCACATTCGTATCACTGTCAAAATTCATGTTCCAGACCAGGGACGAGATAAGACTCCTGGGTAACACTTCTCCGGTGCGTTGCAGCAGCAACTCAAGCAGAACGTATTCTTTACCGGTGAGATGGATCTTCTTCCCCGAACGGATCACGGTCCGGCGCACCATATCAACGGTCATATCGGCGATGGTGCAGACTGTTGCGGCCTGCGAGCGTGCCCGGCGCAGTAGGGTTCTTACACGTGCAACCAGCTCCGTAAAATCAAAGGGCTTAATCAGGTAGTCATCTGCGCCAAGCTCCAGTCCTTTCACTTTGTCCCGCACGTTGTCCTTTGCGGTTAAAAACAGGACCGGTTCTTCGTGCCCGGACTCCCTCAGTGCGCTGATGATTTGCCACCCGTCGAGGAAAGGCAGCATCACGTCCAGTATTATCAAATCATACTGTCCCTTCGACGCGGCCCCGAGACCATCGCGGCCATTATTAAAGAGATCGGCCTGATAGCCTTCCTCAACCAGTCCCTGCTGCAGGTAACGACCTGTTTTTTGTTCGTCTTCAACGATTAAAATACGCTGCATGGTCAACTCGCTGATATGAAAGTAAAAATCTCACGCATGAGCTTTGGCTGTCCCCTAGCTGACCTGAGACGGAGCAAGCATTCCGAGCCACGCTACGGCGCCCAGAATGATAATCGCAACAACGAATTCTGTCAGGATGCTGTTTCGCATCAGGGCAACGCTGCGATCATAATTCCCTTCCCTGACCATAACTTCAAGCCGGGGACCCAGGTGAAACCGGTTTGCTGCAGCCAGAAGAAGCATCAGAACAAACAGAGCCGTCTTGGCAAGCAATATCCTCCCCCAGGAACTGTTGAATAAGGGAGTTAAGTTACCCTCAGCAATATACAGATAGTTGACCAGCGCACTCAGGATCAGGGCTACAACAATCACCGTTCCTGCCGTGGCAAATTTTGCCAGGGAGTCAGATATCACAATGACGCTCTGTGCATTATGCTCGTTTCTGCGCATCAGCAGGATAGCAAATGCAACCAGAGCACCTGTCCAGGCACCTGCAGCGCCGAGATGGGTCAGATCGCTCAGTAAATGGAGATAGTAATGCAGACCGTCATGCATAACGGCGTGTCCTCCCCAGGCAAGTGTAGCCAGCGCCACGCCCCCACTCATCGTCATCAGCAGGCAGGACAATACTCTCTTATTAGTGTAAAGGAACAAAGCACCGAGTGTGGTAAACAGGGCACAGAGCCTGACAATCCAGCTAATACCCACATCAGTTTCTTCTATCACCATCTCGATAACATGGATGGATAATTCTCTGAGGTCAGTTACTCCACTCATGGCATTAGATACCAGGAGCATATTAATGCCAGTAAGAATGATGCCTGTAACAACAGCAAAGGTTATAAACGACCTGAAATTAGTCAGGTTATAGGTTTCATGTCTGACACCGCTTATTCCATATATCTGAAAAAATGGCAATCCAAATATTACCATCAAATCCAGATAAAGAAGAAAACGAATAACAATCATAATCAGGTCGTTCATAATATTACTTCACTGTAAAGGTGTAATTACCGGTAATAGGGTGCGTATCTGAAGAAACCGCGCGCCAGTCAACACGATAAGTGCCAGCGGGTAAAGGCTCTCGCGGAATAATGACCATCGATTTAGGGTCAGCGCCTGGCGTCACTTTTGCCGCGACCGGCATCGGAGAATGTGATGACATGCCTTTCATACCCGTCATCGTTAATTTTGCACCTGAGAATTTCACGGTCAGATTTTCCGAGAAATTAAGCTGAATCTTTTCCGGGGCCGCTACGGCTGAATCAGCCTGTGGCACAGAGCTTTTTAATTCCGGATGGGCCATAGCAGAGAAAGCAACGCCCATAACGAGGCCACCTGTAAGAATGGCTTTATTTAAAATCGACATTTTATTTACCTGTTTAGTTGAGTGTTTTATATCAGTGCGTTAAAACCAGATTCTGGCTCCCGCCAGGAATACTACCTGATGGTCTTTCTCACCTTCTCTTTTCGCCATATCGGATGTTTTCCCGTAAAGTTGATTCCAGGAAACGCCTATATAGGGTGCAAACTCACGGCGTATTTCATAGCGCAGCCGGAGCCCCAGCTCTGTGTCAGTCAGTCCCCTGCCGCGACCCCGCGATTCATCATCCTGACTGTAGAAATTCACCTCATAGGATGGCTGGAGTATGAGCCGGTTAGTCAGTAAAACGTCGTATTCTCCTCCCAGACGAAGGGCTGCTTTTCCGCCATTACTGACAAAACCCGTAATTTCAGACTCAAAATTATAGAGTGCCAGCCCCTGAAAACCGACAGCAGCCCAGGTCCGGGCAGAAGCAGGTCTGAAATCCTGCCTGACACCCGCAACCAAATCCCACCATGGGCCAACCGCATGTCCCCAGAGTAACTGCGCTTCAGCCGCCTCCGTTTCCCCATTGCTTCGTTCACCTTCACTCTTTAGCCAAATCCGATCTGTGTCGCCTCCAATCCAGCTGTTAACACTCCAGCTGAAATTGTTGGTGTTATCCGACCGTTGCCATTCCAGTTGATCCAGCAGAACCAGATAATTAATCGCACTGTCGTGAATCGCATGCCCCTGTAAATTGCCGAATGCAGCCTTCCGGTCGGCATCGGTAACAGGCGGAATTGGCGTTCTGCTCTCAGTTACAATGGGCTCCATTGACGTCATCTCAGTGAAATTCTCATCTGCTGGCATCTGCATGGCAGACATGTCGTGCCCGGCGTGGGGATCTGCAGAGACGGAGCCCGCCGCAATAGAAAGCTGTGAGGTAAACAAACCGGCGACCAGAACAGGTATGGCCTTCAAATTTCTCTTCATTCGCATCATTCCTCCACCCGGACTTCACGAAACATTCCCATTTCCATGTGATAGAGCAAATGGCAGTGATACGCCCAGCGGCCAAGCGCATCTGCTGTCACTCTGTAACTGCGTTTTGTACCAGGGGGAACATCTATTGTGTGTTTACGAACCATGAAATTACCGTTTTCATCTTCCAGATCGCTCCACATACCATGCAGGTGAATGGGGTGAGTCATCATGGTATCGTTGATCAGCGTGATCCTGAGCCGCTCACCGTATTTCAGCAGCACCGGTGCGGCATCTGAAAACTTGATTCCGTTAAATGACCAGGCAAACTTTTCCATGTGGCCGGTTAAATGCAGTTCTATGGTACGGCCAGGTTCACGTCCGTCAGGATCCTCAAAGCGGCTTTTCAAATCCGCGTACGTGAGAACCTTTCTTCCGTTATTTCGAAGACCAATACCCGGATCATTTAATTTCGGAGAGACGCTCATCGCCTGCATATCAACCAGTGGGTTATCCGTTTCTGACGCAGGATGACTTTGCATACCCGGCATTCCGGCCATCCGGGAATGATCCATACCGGCCATGCTGCTGTGATCCATGGGCGCGGAGGATGTCCCGCTATCCGGAAGGTCAGCACCGTCCATAGACATCATCTCTCCGCTGTTATCCATGCCTCCCATCTGGCTGTGGTCCATTCCTGCCATATCATGTCCCATTCCCCCCATACCCATATCTTCCATGGTCAACAGAGGACGGGGATCGAGGGGGGGAACGGCAGCACTTAACCCCTCTCTCGTGGCCAGTGTCCCTCGAGCGTAACCGGTCCTGTCCATGGATTGTGCGAAGATGGTATAGGCCTCACCCTGAGGCTCCACAATGACATCATAGGTTTCGGCAACGGCAATCCTGAATTCGTCAACGGTAACCGGGTTTACATACTGGCCATCTGCAGCCACGACCGTCATTTTCAGCCCGGGGATACGGATATCGAAATAGGTCATTGCCGAGCCGTTGATAAACCGTAAGCGTATCTTTTCACCGGGACGGAACAGTCCGGTCCAGTTTTTCAGCGGGGCCTGCCCGTTCATGAGATAGGTGTAGGTGTAGCCACTGACATCCGCGAGGTCAGTCGGATTCATTTTCATTTCAGCCCACATTTTCCGATCGGCAATGGTGGCTGACAGCCCCCTGGTATTCACGTCGCGGAAAAAAGAGCCAACGGTTGGTTTATTGAAATTGTAGTAATCCGACTGTTTTTTTAATTTTTTCAGCAGGCTGTGAGGATTTTCATCGGTCCAGTCAGACAACATGACCACATGCTCACGATCGTAAGCAAACGGTTCTGGCTCCCTGGCATCGATGATAATGGCACCGTATACCCCCTCCTGTTCCTGCAGACCGGAATGGCTGTGGTACCAGTAAGTCCCGTTCTGCTTAACCTTAAAGGTGTAAACGTAGGTATCATCAGGCTCTATGCCCATAAAACTCAGCCCCGGAACACCATCCATATTGGCCGGAAGAATAATGCCGTGCCAGTGAATGGACGTCTGTTCATTAAGACGGTTTTTGACCTTCAGGGTAATGGTGTCACCTTCTTTCCAGCGAAGAACGGGCCCCGGCAGGCCTCCATTGATTGTTTTGGCCTGACGCTCACTGCCCGTGATATTGACGGCCGTTTCACCAATGGTCAGGTCAAACTGAGTACCCTGCAGGGATGCGGCAACTGGCAGGCTCAGACTGGAACGCGCATTGAAACTCCATACGCCAAGACTTCCGGCTACGCCAGAGAGGGTTAACCCCTTCAGGAAAGTTCGTCGAGACGTTTTCAACAGCATGCGCATTCCCTTATTTAAAGTATGGTTACTGACAGAATTCGAGAACCGATTTAAATTAAATTACTGGTTCATCCACTTACAATGAAATGAATCTAGCACACCTTAAGAAACAAATTCATTACAATCGTGTAATGTACATAGCTGTATTACATTTACGTCATCTTCCCCACAGGTTGATTATTTTTATATATGATCATAAGGACATCTTTTATGTACCTCAGAAGGTAATTACACATGAATATATTAATCACGACCACTGCGTTTACAGCTTTATTTTGTGGGGCAGCTTTTGCTCAGTCCAGTGATATTGCCCATGAAGCACATCGATTTGTTAATAATGCCTCAGCCGTCAGTCATGTGAATTCCTCGACGCATGAAAACTTACCGGACAGGGTTAATAAAAACAACACGCCCTCATTCTCTGAAATGAATGAACATGAAAGGGCCATTGTTGCTCATTCATTTATGAACAACAGCGCGTCCTATGCGCATCAGAAAATGATTGAGGAACATAAAAAAATGCTGTCCGGCAGTGATGCAAATTCAAAGACCTCGTCTTCTTCTTTTAACGAACTGAATGCCGGAGAAAAAGCCGCTCTCGTGCATGAGCAGGTCAATAATGCCGGTGCGGAAGCACATCAGACGCAGGCAAGAAAGCTTCGCGGGCTGTATTCGACCAGGTAACTGCAGGCGGGTTAGTGCTTAGCGTCAGGTGCGCAGCAGGGCTTTACTGACGGGTTACGTAGCAGGACATGAGCCCCATATTGCTCTGCCGTAACCTGTTTCAGTCCCGTTAATCATCACCGTCGGGCTGGTCATACAGTTCCCAGAGCTTCCGGAGCAAACGGGAAACAAGATATGTTACAAAAATGACGACCATCAACGGTGCTCCCGATTAACTGACAGATGACACGCCTCCTGAAAACCCCTAGCATACGCCGCAGTGTTCATGCTAACGGCGAATTCCAGTAAATGTATTCTACCGATGTCGTAAAAGAAAATGCCTACCTTTCAGCCACCCGCTCGGGGCTGGAATCGAACGAGATCGCTACTCTTCAGCGCTGCTTGCCTTCCCGGTTTAATCTGCGGCATTTGAAAAAAAATGAATCATTAAAACTCGTACTGCAAAAGAAAGCGGGAAAATCACGTGTCGTGGCCTATAAATTTACGTCCGGTTCATTTAATTACACGGCGTATCGTATATCAGATAAAAAGTTCTATAACCTTTCCGATACTTCCGGGAAAGGCAGTCTCGATTATCCGTTACCGGCCACAGCAAGACTCAGTTCGCCTTTCAATCCTGCAAGACTTAACCCGGTATCGGGAAAAGTGAGTCCCCATAATGGCATTGATTATTCCATGCCCATGAACACGAAAATAGTCAGCGTCATCGACGGAAAAATCACCCGGGCCGAATACAACAGTACCATGGGATATTTTGTTGAAGTAACGGGAAAAGCCGGTGTTAAAACTCGCTATCTCCACCTCAATAAAATACTCGTTACTAAAGGGGCCAGGGTTACCCGGGGAGACGCTATTGCGTTATCCGGTAACAGCGGACGTTCATCCGGTCCTCATCTGCATTACGAGCTGTTCATCAATAACAATCCTGTTAACTCACTGGCGTTCCGGACGGCGGCACCCGCTGATAACAAACTCGAACAGCATGCCTTTGCGCATGCCAGAGACTACGAACGATACCTGGACTGATAACGGGACCGCGACGCGGTCCCGTCTGCCGGATTAATTTTTTTTATCGTTTTCACTTCCGTGATGTTGATGATCTCCATGCCCCCCGTGACCGTGGAAAAGATGCATGAGCGGACAAAGCAGCAGTAACAGATATGGCCAGTAGCCTGCCACATGTGACCAGTGTTCGCGCAGGAGAGCAAATGCCGCAATCGCGGCGACAGCAATAAGCGCATAGGTTGTACTTTTCATACCGGACTCCTTCTGTTCGTAACAGCCCCTTCACTCAGTGTTATTTCCCGAGCCTGACACTTTTCAGACGCAACGCATTTGCAATGACGCTAACGGAGGAAAGGGCCATGGCCGCCGCCGCAATAACTGGCGACAGCAGTATTCCATACACAGGATAAAGCAGACCTGCAGCTACAGGCACCCCAAGAGCATTGTAGATAAACGCAAAAAACAGATTCTGCCGGATATTTTTCATGGTGATCTCTGACAGATGACGGGCCCTGTTGAGTATCATCAAATCGCCTTTGAGAAGGGTAACGCCAGCACTTTCTATTGCCACATCTGTACCCGTTCCCATGGCTATACCCACGTCAGCCGCTGCCAGCGCCGGGGCATCATTCACACCGTCTCCGGCCATCGCAACCACATGGCCAGACTCTTTCAGTCGGGTTATCACTGCTTTTTTGCCATCCGGCAGAATCCCGGCTTCAACCTCATCTATTCCCAGTTTCCGTGCGACTGCTTCAGCAGTAAGCTGGTTATCCCCGGTGAGCATAACAATGCGGATCCCCGCCTGACGCAAAGCTTTAAGCGCATCCGGCGTGGTTGCTTTCACGGGATCCGAGATAGCTATCAGGCCTGCAAGGTTCCCGTCTGTGGCCACATAGATAACGGTAGCGCCTTCCATCCGCAACGTATCCGCAACGGCCTTTTGATTATCAATAACGATACTGTTTTCCTGCATAGCCAGTTCATTACCAATAACAACCCGTTGACCTTCGACATCGCCTGAGACACCTTTCCCCGACGGGGCATTGAAATTACTGACGGCAGGTATCACGATCCCCTTTTCATGCGCGGCTCTGACAACAGCCATACCCAACGGATGCTGCGAACCTTTTTCCACTGCAGCTGTTACACGTAAAAGAGATATTTCCCCACCCGGACTGAGACTGATAATCCCTGTCACCGTAGGCGAACCTTCCGTGAGCGTGCCTGTTTTGTCGACAACCAGCGTGTCCACTTTTTCAAGACGCTCAAGGGCTTCGGCATTCTTGATTAACACCCCGGCCTGGGCGCCTTTGCCCACCCCCACCATTATCGACATCGGCGTGGCCAGTCCCAGCGCGCAGGGACAGGCAATAATCAGGACCGACACAGCCGCAATGAGACCGTGCGCCATCCTGGGCTCGGGCCCCCAGACAGACCAGATCAAGAAAGCAACAACCGCGATAAGTATCACCAGAGGAACAAACCAGCCTGAAACGCTGTCTGCCATTCTCTGGATGGGGGCACGCGAACGCTGTGCATCAGCGACCATCTGAACAATTCGTGAGAGCATCGTTTCATCACCGACTTTCTCTGCACGGATGATAAGACTACCTGTCTGATTAATCGTCCCCCCAATGACAGGGTCACCCTTCGTTTTGGTAACCGGCATAGACTCCCCGGTCACCATCGATTCATCCACAGTTGTTTTGCCTTCGATCACGATACCGTCGACCGGAATACTCTCTCCAGGTCTGATGCGGAGCTTATCGCCAGGCAGGACATCTTCCGCATTAATATCCGTTTCATGACCGTCATGATCCAGCCGTCTGGCGGTTTTGGGGGCAAGGTTCAGAAGCGCAGTAATGGCGCCTGAGGTTTGTTCCCGTGCCCGCAGCTCAAGAACCTGTCCCAGCAGAACAAGCACCGTAATAACTGCTGCGGCTTCAAAATAAACGGCCACCAGGCCATCCATGTTTCTGAACGATGCAGGAAACCAGGAGGGGAAGACGGTTGCAATGACGCTGTAAACCCAGGCTACGCCGGTCCCCATTGCAACAAGGGTAAACATATTCAGGGAGCGGTTACGTAACGACATTCCGGCCCGGGCGAAGAATGGCCAGCCACACCACAACACGACAGGGGAGGCCAGAAGCAACTGCAGCCATGTGTTGTACTGTGGCGGTACTGTATTCCTCAAGTCGGGAAACAGATGAGATCCCATTTCGAGTACCAGAACCGGAAACGCCAGCAACAACCCCAGCCAGAAGCGTCTTGTCATGTCGTGAAGTTCATCACTCGGCCCCGTGGATGCCGTGGCTACGAGCGGCTCCAGTGCCATTCCACAGACAGGACAGCTTCCGGGACCACTGCGGCGTATCTCCGGGTGCATCGGACATGTCCACACACCTTCAGAATTCTCTTTTTCCGCCTGGTTGTGAGGCTGTTTTATCTGATCAGGGCTGACTTCGTGATGATCGTGGTGATGGTGATGGGAATGTTCACTGGCATCTTCGGTAAAATAATGATCGGAATGGGCTTTAAATTTGCTCTCACAGCTGGCGGAGCAGAAATAAAGCTGATGGTCCTGGTATCGAATGCTGCTGTGCGCCTTGTCAGGCAGGATGACCATCCCGCACACGGGATCTCTCACCTTATGCAATACGTGGCCCTCGTCCGGGGATAATGTCTGCTCAGAAGCAGTCTGGTTGTTGTGTTGCACTGCATTGTCATTTTTCACAGTAACTCTCCTTATGCATACCGAAGCATCTTCTGTCTTCAGGGTATGTCATGGATGCGATTACCACGAATATCGCCGGCACAGGAGTGCCTGCTACCGGCGTCCCGTTATCAGCCGTTCCGCTGACTATTCGATTCGCTGGAAGACTTTTTTACTTCCATCCGGTGAGAATGCGATAACATCGTAAGCCTCTTTTCGGGCTCCCATCTCCATTCCAGGACTTCCTGCTGGCATACCGGGGGTGGCGAGACCGTATATACCCGAACCAGACTGCATTGCCTTATGTATCGTTGTCGCAGGCACATGGCCTTCAATGATCAAATTACCGGCAACCGCGGTATGACAACTTCGTAGTCCTGCAGGAACAGCATGCTTTTCTTTCAGGGCTGACAGCGCCTGATCATTCATGACGTGAGTTCGTACTTCGAACCCGTCTTTTTCCATCGCTTTGCCCCACAGGGAACAACAGCCACAGTTTTCAGATTTGTACATATCAATCACTTTTTCACTCGCCATCGCGGGTAGTGAAAGGCCGAGAGCCAGCGCCATTAGAACCACTTTTTTCATACTCACCTCTGTATATTATCGATATAAACCCTGACGTCAGGGTGAATCAGTAAAGAAGGACACCCACAGGGGGTGCCCTTTCAGGTTCAGGACACGCTTTTTTTATGTCTGCGCAGCCAGATTAATTTGTAGGCGGCAGGAATAATGAACAGGGACAGCAGCGGAGCCGTGATCATCCCACCAATCATGGGTGCCGCAATACGGCTCATGACTTCTGAACCTGCGCCGGTTCCCCAGAGTATTGGCAGCAGACCCGCAATGATCACCGCCACGGTCATGGCTTTCGGCCGGACACGCAGTACGGCACCATGATAGAGGGCTTCATCAAGACCTTCCGGTGTGAACGTCTCTTTACGGGACAATTCCGGGTGCGCTTCAATGGCATGACGCAGATACATCAGCATGACCACGCCAAACTCTGCTGCCACCCCGGCCAGGGCGATAAACCCGGTTCCGGTCGCCACTGACATATGGAAGCCCTGCCAGTACAGGAACCATATTCCGCCAACCAGGGCGAACGGCAGGCTCATCAGGATCAGCAGGGCTTCGTCAACCCGGCGGAATGCCAGATACAACAGGATGAAAATGATCATCACCGTCATCGGCACCATCAGCTTCAGTTTCTTGTTGGCATGCTCAAGCAGTTCAAACTGTCCGGAGAATGCCACACTGGTTCCCGGTCTCAGTTTCACTTTCTCGCTGATGGCCGTCTTAATGTCGTTAACCACCGACACCATGTCCCTGCCGCGGGCATCAACATAAATCCAGCTGGCTGGCCGGGCATTTTCGGTTTTCAGCATGGTTGGTCCAGAAACGACGTTAATATCCGCGACATCGCCCAGCGTGATCTGCTGCTTCATCGGGGTCAGGATCGGCATCTGTTTCAGCGCCTGCGGACTGTTCCGGTAATCCTGCGGGTAGCGAATGTTAATAGGGTACCGGGCCACCCCTTCAACCGTCTCACCCACCATAGCACCTCCGATTGCTGAAGAGACGAACAGCTGGACATCACCTACCGTCATCCCGTAGCGGGAGGCTTTCTCCCGGTTGATATCGATATCGATGTAGCGCCCGCCCTCAAGTCGCTCAGCCAGGACAGACACCACGCCAGGCACGGTTTTGGCTACCGCCTCGATACTCTGCGCCGTCGCGTCGATATCGGACAGAACAGTCCCGGACACTTTGATACCTATCGGGCTTTTGATCCCGGTTGAGAGCATATCAATACGGTTACGGATAGGCGGCACCCAGAGGTTTGCCAGACCCGGTAAACGGACTGTCCTGTCGAGTTCATCAATAATCTTGTCAATTGTCATGCCGGGACGCCACTGATCCTCAGGTTTGAGCTGGATCGTGGTTTCCACCATTTCGAGCGGCGCGGAATCCGTTGCGGTCTCTGCTTTACCGGTCTTGCCAAATACAGAAGCCACTTCAGGAACGCTTTTGATTAACTTGTCTGTTGTCTGCAGGAGCGCTGCAGCTTCTGCCGGAGAGACGCCAGGCAAGGTCGACGGCATATACAGCAGATCGCCCTCGTTAATCTTCGGCAGAAATTCACCGCCCACCTGACTCAGTGGCCAGATAACCGTGAAAATGGACAAGGCCGCAACCAGCAGGGTTGTTTTTGGCCAGTGGAGGACCCGCAGCAGCAAAGGATGATACGCTTTGATCAGCACCCGGTTCAGGGGGTTACTTGTCTCGGCAGGAATTTTCCCCCGGATCCAGAATCCCATCAGAATAGGAATGACGATGATGGCCAGTGCGGCCGCTCCCGCCATGGAGTACGTTTTCGTGAATGCCAGCGGGCCAAACAGACGACCTTCCTGCCCTTCCAGGGTAAAGATAGGAATAAAGGACAGGGTGATGATCAGCAAGCTAATGAACAACGCGGGTCCCACTTCCACGGAGGCGTCGGTAATCACCTTCCAGCGGGTGGCGTTGTCAATCTGCTCACCCGGATGCTGATGATCCCACTCCTCAAGCCGTTTGTGCGCATTTTCAATCATCACAATGGCGGCATCCACCATCGCACCGACGGCAATCGCTATCCCTCCCAGCGACATGATATTGGCGTTCAGTCCCTGGAAGTGCATGACGATAAAGGCGATACACAGGCCAAGCGGCAGAGAGATAATCGCCACCAGGGCAGAACGTACGTGCCACAGGAACAGAGCACAGACGATGGCCACCACGATAAACTCTTCCAGAAGTTTGGAACTGAGGTTATCAATCGCCCGGTCGATTAACTGGCTGCGATCGTAGGTGGTCACGATTTCAACGCCTTCCGGCAGGCTGGCCTTCAGCGTCTCCAGTTTATCCCTCACTGCCGTGATAACGTCGCGCGCATTTTTACCCGACCGCAGGATCACCACGCCGCCAGCGACTTCTCCCTGGCCGTTCAGCTCGGCAATACCACGCCTCATTTCGGGCCCGGTCTGCACGCGGGCAACATCCCGCAGATAAACCGGCACGCCGTTCTCACCTGTTTTCAGGACGATGTTATTAAAATCATCAATGCTCTGAAGATAACCGCTGGCACGGACCATATACTCCGCTTCGGCCATTTCAACGGATGAGCCACCGGCCTCCTGGTTAGACGATTCAAGTGCCTGTTTCACTTCGGGCAGGCTGATACCGTACTGGGACAGTTTTACCGGATTGACCTGAATCTGGTACTGTTTCACCACGCCGCCAACCGAAGCGACCTCAGCCACGTTCGGGATGGTTTTCAGCTCAAATTTCAGGAACCAGTCCTGCAGAGAGCGCAGTTCTGAAAGGTCGTGTTTTCCGTTGCGATCGACAAGGGCATATTCAAATATCCAGCCCACTCCCGTGGCGTCCGGGCCGATTTCAGAGCTCACACCCGCAGGCAGTTTGCCCTGAACCTGATTCAGGTATTCCAGCACGCGCGAACGGGCCCAGTACAGATCGGTGCCGTCTTCAAAAATGACATACACATACGAATCACCGAACTGTGAAAAGCCACGCACGGTTTTTGCGCCAGGTACGGACAGCATGGTGGTGGTAAGCGGATAGGTGACCTGGTTTTCTACAATCTGCGGGGCCTGTCCGGGATAGCTGGTTTTAATAATGACCTGCACATCTGACAGGTCAGGCAGCGCATCGACCGGCGTGTTAATTATCGTCCATGTGCCCCAGATGCTGAGAAACAGTGCGCCCATCATGACCAGGAAACGGTTGGCGACAGAGCGCCGGATAATCCATTCAATCATCGTCGTCTCCTCAGTGCCCTGAATGCATATTTACAGGCTGCTCAGACATTGCTGGCATACTGTTTTCTGTTTTTTCAGGGTGGCGCATACGTTCCAGCGCGCCCGTAATATTGGCTTCGGAGTCAATGAGGAACAGGCCACTGACCACCACGGTATCGCCTTCATTCAGGCCGGAGCCAATGCCGGACTGTTGCTGTGATTCATGCAGAACGTGGATCTGTTTCGGCACAAACTTGCCTTCATCATCAACAGTAATCACGCGCTGTTCTTTGCCGGTATCGATAACGGCCTGGCTTGGTATCAGCAGCATCTCCTGGCTCTTGGTATTCAGTTTCAGATAGGCATTCATGCCCGGCTTGAGAAACTCATCCTTATTAGAAACCTGGAGACGGACCTGAAGCGTACGGGTTGTCTGATCCACGCTGGGAAGAATGTTCCATTTTTCGACATGGAATGTTTTATCCGGATAAGCCGGTACCGAAATTTCAAACTGCGACGTATCTTTCAGCAGATAGGCGATAGATTCTGGCACTGCAGCGCTGATCCAGACCGGGTCCATCCCCTGAATCTGAGCCACTACTTTATCTTTCGAAATATTCATTCCGGTGCGCAGGTCAAACGCAGTAATGACACCATCAATAGGTGCTTTAATGGTAAAACGGGTCTGGATTGTGCGGGTTGAACGCAGCCTTTGAATATCCTCTTCCGGCATACCAGCCAGACGAAGTCGCTCCAGAACCCCTTTTATCTGGGTTGACGTACCGCCTGTACCGGATAACAGCAGGAACTCACTTTGTGCCTCAACCCATTCAGGAATGGTGATATCGATAAGCGGAGTGCCTTTCTTCACATGATCGCCAATCGTCAGGGGATACACTTTTTCGACGAAACCGTCAGAACGCGCCTGCACAATGACAAACTGATACTCGTTGTAACTGACATTAGCCGGGATTGTCTGGGAATAATTCAGCATTCCTCGCGTAACTTTTTGCGTTTTTAATCCCAGATTCTGAACCTGGGTTGGATCGATACGGATCCCGCCACTGCTTTTATCGCCACTTTCATCAGCATATTTCGGCACCAGGTCCATATCCATAAAGGGAGATTTTCCGGGTTTATCAAATTTGGTATCCGGTTTCATCGGGTCATACCAGAAAAGTACCTTTCGCTCCGGTGCCTTTTGTTCGGTTTGTACTGTTTTTTGTGATGAGTTTACATACTGCCAGGCAGTAACCGATATCAGCCCCCCTGCTATGAGGCTGCTGATAATTATTGCAGCATATTTTATCTTTAAAGAAGCCATACAATTTCTCGCTGAAAAATCAAAACACCTGGCATATGCGCCCGATCATTCATTCACAGTAATCCCTTAATGAATGTTCAGGCGCACTGGATGTATTCGCTCCGGACTGATAATCAGGATTGCGTAACGTTAATGCTTTTGAGTAAGGAGATATTGCCCTGCTGAATAAACGAGAAATCGACATGGTTGCCGGTTTTCAGGGCATTGATAGCGTCGTCTGCATTAACAAAAGTGAAGCGCATGGTCATTGCAGGCCAGCCCACAGCAGGGATTGCTTCGTGCGAAATGGTAATCTTTTTACTATTCATATCAATGTCTTTAACGACACCGGTGCCCTTGATAACCTGCTGTACCGAAGCATCACTGGCAGCATTCATATCGCCATGCTGATGTGTTTCAGCATGAAGACCGGCAGAAAACATGACAGAGAAGGCACCAAATAAAACGGCTTTAAGTGAATTACGCATTTTTAATTTCCTGATTAATTAAATAAATTTACTCTACCCAACCGCCACCCAGCGCGGTAAACAGATTAATTTCGTTAACCTGTCGGGAATAGGTAAGATCGAGAATGGTTTGCTGCGTAGCGAAGAGGGAACGTTCTGCATCCAGCACTTCGATGTAACTGACAGCACCACTTGCATATAATCCTCTGGCACGCTGGAGAGTTATCTGAAGTGAATCAAGATAACGCTGCTGTGACTCAAGTTGCTGGCTAAGGCTGTCGCGCAGCGCAAGCGTGTCGGAAACATCCTTAAAGGCTGACTGAATTTTTTGTTCGTAATTAACCACCGATTGTTGCTGGCGAATTTCAGCCAGCTTCAGATTGGCTTTATTCCTGCCAGCATTAAAAATAGGAATTTCAATTTTAGGGATAAAATTCCACATTCCACTTCCTGACGTAAACAGGCTTGACAGCTCCGTACTGCTTGCGGAAAGACCACTGGTCAGGGTAATGGAGGGGAAAAAGGCCGCTCGCGCTGCGCCAATATTGGCATCAGCCGCTTTCAGCTGATATTCCGCTTCCATAATATCCGGTCGCTGCAGCAAAATTTGTGAAGATAGATTTGGTGGCAATTTTACTGGTGCGATCTCCCCGCCTTTCATCCCTTTTTCTGACGGAAGTGCGCGGTACGTTCCCAGCACCAGTTGCAGGGCATTGTTTGCCTGAGCCAGATCGCCTTCTCGTTTGGCTATTTCGGCGCGGGTACTTTCGATTTGTCCTCTCGCCTGTTCAAGTGCCAGAACGTTCGTACTCCCGGTCACGAGCTGTTGCTCAACGAAAGCATAGGACTGTTCATAATTTTTCAGCGTTTCCCGCGCAATACGGAGTTGTTCGTACGCCAGTTGCTGGCTGAAATAGCTCTGTGAAACGTTGGAGACCAGCAGGATGTGTACGGCACGACGGGCTTCTTCGCTGGCAAAGTAGTTCTGGCGATCAGCCTCACTCATGTTCTTAAGTTTGCCAAAAAAATCGAGCTCATAGCTGAGCTCCAGACCCGCGTCGTACTCCTGTGTGGTCGGCTTGTCACCTTTCAGACCACCGTTGTATGTGATCCCGGATGAGGCATTCAGTTGGGGATAACGATCTGCATCCGTGACGTTGAACTGGGCCCGGGCCTCTTCAACCTTCAGGGCAGCCATTCTCAAATCACGGTTATTATTCAGGGCTTCACCGATCAGCCTGCTGACCTGGGGATCGACAAAAAAGTTTCGCCAGCCCGTATCCTGATAGCTGTTTACCGCAGGCGTCAGACTGTTTTTAGACAATGAAAACTGCTGGGGAACCGGAGCTGGCGGACGCTGATATTCAGGTGCCAGAGAAACACAACCAGCCAGGATGAATATGGTACTGATGCTGAGTAATTTTAATTTGAACATAACGCTTCTCGTACAGGCAGACCTGGTAAATGGTTCAAACGAAGTCCAGAGTATTGATAGGGATACTTTACCGAACGCTCTCTGTTTGCCGGGTGACAGGATAATGACAATGTTGTCATTTTTGCTGTAATCCGTTGATAACGATCGTGGGCGCAATAAAATGACATTAGCAGCCAGCCGGGGAGCATGATGAAAATATTAATCGTTGAAGACGAAATTAAAACAGGTGAATATCTCAGCAAGGGGCTGACAGAGGCGGGGTTCGTCGTGGATCACGCTGATAATGGTCTGACCGGATATCATCTTGCCATGACAGCCGAGTATGATTTAGTCATCCTGGATATCATGCTGCCTGATGTAAACGGCTGGGATATCATCCGTATGCTGCGCAGTGCCGGAAAGGGGATGCCGGTATTACTGCTGACGGCCCTTGGCACGATTGAACACAGGGTCAAAGGACTTGAGCTGGGTGCGGACGATTATCTGGTGAAGCCCTTTGCGTTTGCTGAACTGCTCGCCCGGGTAAGAACCCTCCTCAGGCGGGGAAACACGATGATCACGGAAAGCCAGCTTAAAGTGGCTGACCTCTCGGTTGATCTCGTATCCAGAAAAGTCAGCCGCGCCGGGAACCGCATTGTGCTCACCAGTAAAGAGTTCAGCTTGCTGGAATTCTTCATTCGCCATCAGGGAGAAGTTCTTCCCCGCTCCCTGATTGCCTCTCAGGTCTGGGACATGAATTTTGACAGCGACACTAACGCGATTGATGTCGCAGTAAAGCGACTCCGCGCTAAAATAGACAACGATTACGGGACAAAACTGATCCAGACAGTGCGGGGCGTGGGCTACATGCTGGAGATCCCGGATGCATAGCAAACCGTCCAGACGACCTTTCTCACTCGCTCTGCGGCTGACCTTTTTTATCAGCCTGTCCACAATACTGGCGTTTATCGCCTTCACCTGGTTTATGCTGCATTCTGTTGAAAAGCATTTTGCCGAGCAGGATGTCAGCGATCTGCAACAAATCAGCACCACACTGAGCCGTATACTCCAGTCCCCGGCAGATCCGGATGAAAAAAAAGTAAGCAAAATAAAGGAATCAATTGCCAGCTACCGCAACGTTGCCCTTTTGCTCCTCAATCCCAGGGGTGAAGTGCTCTTGAGCTCAGCTCAGGGGGCGGCACTACGCCCGGCAGTGAATTCAGCAGATTTTAGCGAGCACAGCCGCGCACGGGATGTCTTTCTCTGGACGGTGGAGGATCCTGCGGGACCGATGGATACCGGGTCCGGAATGAAGATGGAAACATACCGGATTATCGCCTCCTCTGGCCAGGCGATATTTCAGGGCAAACAGCAGAACTATGTCATGCTGACTGGCCTCTCCATTAATTTCCATCTCCATTACCTTGATGCGCTGAAAAAAAATCTGATTGCAATCGCTGTTGTGATAAGCCTGCTGATTGTTCTGATCATTCGCATCGCTGTCCGTCAGGGGCATCTGCCCCTTCGTAATGTCAGCAATGCCATTAAAAGCATCACCTCCGAGAATCTTGATGCGCGGCTGGAACCGACACGGGTTCCCATTGAGCTGGAGCAACTGGTTATCTCGTTCAATCATATGATTGGAAAGATTGAGGATGTCTTTACCCGCCAGGCCAATTTCTCTGCCGATATCGCGCACGAGATCAGAACGCCCATCACCAATCTGGTGACACAGACTGAAATCGCGCTGAGTCAGGATCGAACCCAGAAGGAACTTGAGGATGTCCTCTACTCCAGCCTGGAAGAGTATAACCGGATGACCAAAATGGTCAGCGACATGCTGTTCCTGGCGCAGGCAGACAATAATCAGCTGATACCTGACAGGGTCATGTTTGACCTCAGAGCGGAAGTCATGAAAGTCTTCGAGTTTTTCGAAGCCTGGGCCGAAGAACGCAATATCACGCTCAAATTTGACGGGATGCCCTGCCTGGTTGAGGGAGATCCACAAATGTTCAGAAGGGCGATCAATAATCTGTTATCCAATGCCCTGCGTTATACCCCGGAGGGACAGGCAATCACCGTCTCAATAAGAGAGCAGGAGAGCTTTTTTGACCTTGTGATTGAAAATCCGGGGAAACCGATCCCTGAAGAACATTTATCAAGGCTGTTTGACCGTTTTTATCGGGTGGATCCATCCAGACAACGAAAAGGAGAAGGCAGCGGCATCGGCCTTGCGATTGTGAAGTCAATCGTGGAAGCACATCACGGAAGAGTGCAGGTGGAATCAGACGTACGCTCCACGCGTTTTATCTTATCCGTGCCCAGACTGGAGAAAATGATCCCGGAAACCCAATGCTGAAAATAAAGATGTAAATGACAAAGATGTCATTAGCCTGTCATGCAGCAAACAGAAGCCATTCGATATAATTAGTGCAACTTATCAGGAAGGCTGGATTGCTTCATCAATACCCGGCGTCAGAGTACGCCAGGAAATGAATATCCAGCCCTCTTCCGGAGAAATAAACGCTGCCGAACTTGTTTCAGTTATGGAACTGAAAACACCGGTTGTACTTCCCCGGACATCACTAATTCAGAAATGGAGAGTTATCATGAAAAATATCGTATTAGCATCCTTGCTGGGCTTTGGTTTAATTTCATCGGCCTGGGCCACTGAAACCGTGAATATCCATGATCGCGTCAACAATGCACAGGCTCCTGCTCACCAGATGCAGTCTGCTGCGGCTCCTGTCGGGATCCAGGGGACTGCTCCTCGTATGACCGGTATGGACCAGCATGAACAGGCCATTATTGCTCATGAAACCATGACGAACGGCTCGGCGGATGCGCACCAGAAAATGGTGGAAAGTCATCAGAAGATGATGGGAAATAACACGGTATCCACGACCGTCCCGTCAACGTCTTACGCGGCGATGAATGAGCATGAAAGAGCAGCGGTTGCCCATGAATTCATGAATAACGGGCAATCCGGCCCACATCAGGCCATGGCCGAAGCGCACCGCCGCATGATCAATGCAGGCTGAATGCGACGGTAGTATCCGTGCTGTTACCTTTTCCCTGATAGATTTTCCTGAAACAACGTTGCTACATTTTTGCCCCCCGTCAGGGGGCTTTTTTGTCTGACTCAGCTACACTTAACCGGTACCTGTCTGAAAGGAATTATTATATGAAAATCAAAAACACCCTTTTTGTAATATTAATGTTATCCCTGCCAGCCATTTCTGCTGAACATTCGGAAATGAAAATGTCAGATATGCACTCATCGGCATCATCACAGGAATATATGGCTGGCATGAAAAATATGCATGAAAAAATGATGGCCGCCGTTAATGAATCCAATCCCGATAAGGCCTTTGCAAAAGGTATGATCGCACACCATGAAGGGGCAATCGCAATGGCTGAGACCGAGCTCAAATACGGAAAAGATCCGGAAATGAGAAAGCTCGCGCAGGACATCATTAAAGCTCAAAAAGGTGAAATTGAGCAGATGAATAAATGGCTTGACAGTCATAAATAATGAACACTGGAGTGTTGTCTTGCGCACCCTCTTAGGGTACCCTCGGACACGAAAACATATAGTACTTAACTAATTAAAAACCCGAATAATTTCGGGTTTTTAATGTAACTTTCTTTTCTGAACGGAAATAATAGTCATACAATTTAATTTTTTTGTAATTATTCCTACTTTTGATCAGGTACTGGACGATGGATAACGACTCCCGCCTGAGAGGGAAAATCCGTCTGGTTACCTGGCGCTATACTTAACCGATTGATCGACATGCCATGCTGGTAAAATATTAAAATCCTCCCCCATAAATCTGAACCACATGACAGGATTGATAGTCAGGCAGTATTTCACATTCATTGCTAAAAATAAAAATAAGCATGCATCTTCTCGAAGATTAATTACCTTCCATCTTGTAAAAAAGAATCAAATCCTCTAATAATATCTCGATTCCCGCTTTTTTTAATACATCTTTCCGCTCGGCATATATTTTCCTCAACATATCTTCAAACCCCTTGCCAAGATGAATTTGTTTATGGCAGTTGCAACATAGTGATATGATATTCTCTTCCACATCCAGTGAATTCTCAAAATAGTCTTGCTTTGACATCGGGACAATGTGATGAGGTTCTGTGTAATTTAGGGGAGAGTTTCGCCTTCTGAACGTTGGATGGTCGCAATTAATTTCACATTTATAATCAGCTTTGTTAAGCGCATTTTTTGAAACAGATTTACTTCTTGGGTATGAGAGTCCATTTTTGACTTCTATTGCAGCTTTCTTAGGTTTCGCTTTTTCGCTATACTCAAATGTCTGAGTAACGTCAAAGTGATTACTTTCTTCTAGAGCAGTGATCAAATCATTATCTGAGTAAAAATCAATGCTTGAGCTTTCGTTCGTACTAAAAAAATCTAGTTCTTTTATTGCCTGAACAAGTTCTTCACGGATAGTCCATAAATTTCGCTTTGGGTTTCCTTTAATTTCTCTACTTTTCATGACTGTAATGAATTTTGTCCCGGAAGCAATCTTTCCGACTCCTTTAACCTCGAATCGGCCAAGCTGCTTCTGAACTCTTCCACCCAACCCATTGATTACACCATTAGCACTCATACTGTGCAGGTCGTACTTCTTGCCGATATCGAAACATGTACAGGAATGGTCTGGCTCAATGAACCATTTTTTTAACGCTGCAATACTTTTGTCATCAAAAACTTTTTTATCCCTTAATAAAATCTTCCATTCTTCAACGCTAATATCTATATCACAGACGTATTCACCATCAATTACTTCACATATTTTTTCAATCATGTCCATAACTCTCTTGTAACACAGGCTTTGTAATAATGTAAAATCCGTTACACGGCGTTGTATGTAATGTCATTGTCTCTTGGACTCCTACAGTCCAAAACAACTTTGTGTTTTGTTGTCCAAAAACTTTTTGTTGCCGTGAGTTCTCACTGAGATAAATCCCGCCTTGAGCGTATCACATCAGCAGACTTCCTCTCAACCTTATGGACTTAACCCGGTCATTCTTCACGACAAAGAAAGTACGGCATTTTACATGACGAAGAGACGGTCTCAGCTTCACATGACCGGATAACATTTTTAATGTACTTCATTATTACGGCACGGGTGTTCAACGAGTATTTTTAAATATTAATCATTTTGTTTAACGGGTGGATACCTACAAATTTTAACATTTACTAATCAAGATAGCAGTTATACGTACTTTCCCGGCAAAAATCCTGAGGTTTACAGATTCCCTCACCGTAACAGACCCGGTCATTCCCCTGGTCCTCCGGAGAGTCTAGTACGAGTGATAAACGTGAATTCCTGTACCTGAAGTTCAGCCGCTGGCAGATAAGTCGTGAACTATAATTACACTCAGTCAGATCCAAACACCTTTTCATCTGCATATATACTTTGTACATACCAGGAGATTACATGCAGGCACCCGGTATACCGGAGAATGAAGAACAGAGGCTGAAGTCCCTGTATATTACCGGCCTTCTTGATACCCGTGACGATGAGCGTTTTGAACGCCTGACGCGGCTGGCCCGCAAAGCCTTTCAGGTCCCGGTGGCCCTGATAAGCCTGCTGGATCGCGAGCGCCAGTGGCTCCTCGCCTGCCAGGGCGTCGGCGTGCGCGAAACTCCACGTGATATTTCGTTCTGCGGGCACGCCATTCTGCAGGAAGGGCCTTTTATCATTCACGATGCGGCTGCCGATGCGCGATTTCACGATAATCCCCTGGTTACCGGTGAGCCACACATCCGGTTCTACGCCGGCCAGCCGGTGAGCCTGCCGGACGGCACGGTGGCCGGCACGCTGTGCCTGATCCACACCGTTCCCCGCGCCTTCACGGATGAGGACATTGCGTCCCTCCGGGACCTGGCCTGTATCGTGGAGGACGAATTCGAGGCCATCAGCATGGCCATGACGGACAGCCTGACGGGCATTCCCAACCGGCGCGGGTTTTACCGCGCCGGCGAAAAACTCTTCCGCGCAATGAACCGGCAGGATGCGTCGTTCAGCCTCATCTATTTCGATCTGGACAGGTTCAAACCGGTTAACGATCTCTGGGGACACGCGGAAGGTGACGAGGTGCTGAAGATCTTTGCCGGCTTTTTACATCAGCACCTTGAACCGGGTGAAATAGCAGGCCGCCTCGGCGGGGATGAGTTTGCCGCCCTGATCCGGCGAAACGCTAACACTCAGTCTTATCTGCACGCGCTGAGTGCCAGTCTCGATCATTACAATGACACCTCGGGCAAGCCCTACAACATCAATTATTCCTTTGGCGAACTGATCAATAACGCAGACCATTATACGACGCTGGCGGAGATGATCGGTAAATGTGACGAAGTGATGTACCTGAAGAAAAAAAGAAAGACCCTGTCGCGGAAAACAGAACCGTGACGTTCTCCTTCCCGGCTGATCCCCTGACCCGGGGTTCAGCCGGACGGCATGAACAATATATTTAACCGCAGGACGCATAAAGTCATTTATATTTGCTCATGGTGCAATAGTCCACTCATCGCAACAATTACTCGTTTTTTGTGTCCATGCTGCAATAATTCCTCTTCTCCACTTCTGAGATCCGAAAAAAGGTAGTTCCGGATCACGGCGATTTTCTGCGCTGATTTGTGAAACGAAAATTAAAAATGTGCTACACTTTAAGTAGTTAGATAACTTTCACCCTCTCCGCATCAGACCGACCTGACGAGTAAATCCTGTTAATCTGTTCATCATCGCTTCCGAAAACTTTGCTATTATGAATTTTTCGGAAGTCAAAAAGAGTGAGATCCGGTAATTGCGGGCGGTGACTGTTATTCTGCTAATCAATGCAGGCGGGCAACGGAATGTTCTGCTGGCGATGATAAATAAATAGAACTAATAGATATTAAATAATAAGGAAGTTGATTATGAATATGAAAATTACACTGAGTGTTTTATTTGAGGCTCTCATAATCCTTGGGCATGACAGAGTCTGGATGGAAGAATCGGAGTTTGAGCACATATACGGATACGGCTGCTACCTTGAGATACACACTTGGGACGATCGCACAGTTGCCTGGTGGGATGATGCTGATGACACATGGTATCTGTCCACAGAAGTCGATGTGATAACTCCTTTCCTTGGCCCTCTCCCAAAGAAAGAAGGAGAGCTCTCCGAGGAAAAATGCTTCCAGTTAATGACTCTTGGTCGCTACTGATAGCCGACAGCAGCATTTAATGAGTGGTCGGCTGGACACCCTCTGGCGGCCACATGTCACTCGATAGTGTAGTCCGGCGGGATTTCTCCCTGAAGATGATCCAGACATTAACGTAAAGGATACAGGAACGATGTGTAAACTGACCGGTTTTATAATGGGGCTGACGATCCTGCTGGGTGTGACTGCACGGGATGCAGGGGCGGCAACGCTCAGTGAAATGCGGATGGTTAATGCCAGTCAGAAACCCGGGATGGTGATTATCTGCAGCCGGACCTCGGAGATTCCGCAGAAAGGTGAATCCCCCGTTCGTATAGAAAGTCTCCTCAGGGGCGTGGTACTGCAGAACGACGGTGATCGCATGATGTTTGACGTGACCTATACACAGCGAAACGCTGAAGAGAGTATTCCTTTTCGTACGGAAAAATACCAGCTGACCACTGAGCTGGAAGCCACCCGCCAGAAAATGGCCATCGATCCTGAGACGATAGAACTATCGCTTCCGCGTGCCCGCGGTCTTGAAGAAACTTTTCTCTCGGGGATGAAAGCAAGCCCGGTTTCGTTTGAAGATTACACCAATTATCGTGTCAAATCTGCTACCGAGTATCTGATCCTGCCGGGTCCGGCATCCCCGGATGCACCGGTGATGCACTGCACACTCTAATGACAATGGTGACATAACATGATGCCAGCACTGCCAGGCCATAGCGGGGCTTTTTCCTCTGCTCAGCTGCCGGTGGCCATCGATTACCCGGCCGCGCTGGCACTGCGCCAGATGGCGCTCGTTCAGGACGAACTGCCGAAATACCTGCTGGCGCCGGAAGTGAGCGCCCTGCTCCACTACGTGCCCGATCTTCACCGTAAGATGCTGCTGACCACCCTGTGGAACACCGGCGCCCGTATTAACGAAGCACTGGCCCTGACCCGGAGTGATTTTTCCCTGGCCCCGCCCTACCCGTTCGTGCAACTGGCAACCCTCAAACAGCGGGTGGAGAAAGCGGCCCGAACGGCCGGCCGTGCTCCGGCCGGCAGCCAGCCTCATCGTAACGTTCCGCTTTCCGATCCGCAGTATGCCCGCCAGCTGGAAATGATGGTGGCCACCCTGAAAATACCGCTGGAACGCCGGAATAAGCGCACCGGCAGAACGGAAAAGGTGCGCATCTGGGAGATCACCGACCGTACCGTTCGCACCTGGCTGGGCGAAGCTGTTGAAGCGGCAGCCGCCGACGGGGTGACGTTCTCCGTGCCGGTGACGCCACACACGTTCCGCCACTCCTACGCCATGCACATGCTGTATGCCGGAATTCCGCTGAAGGTGCTGCAGAGCCTGATGGGGCACAAGTCGATCAGCTCGACGGAAGTCTATACAAAGGTATTTGCGCTCGATGTTGCTGCAAGGCATCGTGTGCAATTTTCAATGGCAGAGGCTGATGCTGTTGCCATGCTGAAAAAAAGATAACTAAATTTGTCAAAATTTACAGACAGTTGTAATGACATCCACTTATTCGATAATAAATTAATCTTGCGTTACGTGAAAACTGACAGGGGTCCAGGCTGTACCAGGCCGGAATTCACGTAACGCACTTTACGTCTTCTTCATTACTTACCTTTTCGTTCCGATCCTGTTCATCCCTGCATTGCCCCCTTTTCTTCATAACGCATTTCACTGTTGCCGAAAGCCCATGGGGTCGACTTTGCGACCGCGGCCGCACTCAGAAGGATGGCCACTTTAACCGGCGCCACCCTGGCGTACCTACTCGTCCCCGAAGTGAGAGCCCTACTCTTCTATATGCCGGATCTTCACCATTAAATGCTGTTCTCTACTTTCTGGAACACGGGAGTGCGGATCAGTGAATCCCGGACGCTGCCCCCGGAATCCTTTGATCTCGGTGGGTTAAGACCCTTTGTGAAAGTACTGGGCTAAGGGCATCCGCCCTGACGAACAATATTGACTAAGTGATGAAAGTAAACATATCGCAGTGAAGATGTTGAGCAGACTGCCCGCTCTTCCACACACCGCAGTCAATATCAATACTCCGGTAGGCCTATCCGCATATCGCAGTCAAGGCAAGCAAAACCTAAACGGAATGATGAATCAGTATAAATTGACTGTGGTATGCGCTCTGCATACCACAGTCAACAAACTCTAAAACGGCATTCCTCAGTCATTTCCCGGTTTCACGCTGGCGAGCGCTTTTGCTAGTTTCTGAGGATCAATACCTGCAGCCTTCAGGGCTTTAATAACTTCGTCATAGTTCTGCTCAGGTACTTCCTCTTCCGGCTCACGGGGAACAACGACCTTGCTACTGATGAGTTTCGGATTACGGTAATGCACGCTGAAGTAGGTGGCCCGGCCGCGTTTGAATTCGGTGTAATCCAGATAGCCGATATCCTTCAGCTGCGCCATGGCTTTGCGCACCGTGTGGTTCTGCGTGTAGAGGTTAGACGTCAGGTTGAGTCTGTCTCGCATACGCTTCATGGAGATGGGGGCCGGATTCTGTGGCAGACTTTCAATGTAGGTATAGAGTGCCTGTGCGGACTCCTTGCGCTGCAGGGCATCAATGGCTTTCAGACGCAACAGGACCCGCCTGTCCATCTGATAAAGCTCAAAGAGCTTGGGCTCTGCCCTGATCTCCACGACATCGGCAGTGATGTCGTAATAGGCAGACTGAACCAGGTGCGTAGTCCACCCTTTCGTTTCACTCTGAAACTTGAGGGTTACGGATGCCAGCTTGAACAGGGAGTTGCTTATCCTGTCACGCATTTTCTTGTTAGAGCGCCGGGAGTCAAAGCCACACATTTTAACAAACTCAACAAAAGACAGCTTGAGCGTGTCATCCTTAACGCCAAAATCATACATTGAACGGATGATTCCAAGCCAGACTTTGAAGTCCGTATCCATATCGAGGCGCGATCCGGTGATCCTGACATCGGTATACCCTTCACTCCGGGCAATGGACAGCTGTACGAGCTCCTCAGTCGCATCCGTGACGTTTTTGCGGTTCGTCTTACTCCTAGAGGTCGATTTGAGGGTAGGAACGAACAGACCAAGCCTCATGAGCGCAACAGGCTGAACAGTACTGGCGCTGTTGACATCCAGCTTAACAACTTCACCCGTTGTCTTATTGACCTCCTGAAGATTCAGGGGTAACTCATTATTTTCCATAGCCATTTTATTAACCCGCGGTTATCCACAAACGAAAGTATATACGCATATCACAGTCAACGGAAATACATACCCCAGTTAATACAATTGCATACCGCAATAGTTGATCTCGCACACAACAGTCAACATACCACACACCACAGTTAATGAAGATAGTCTCCAGGCTCAGGCGTAGCGGGGCGCTAAACGATCCGGGGATCTCTTTTTGATCTCAACATGATCTCCTTAAGGATCAATTACTGGATCGAAATATGGAATAACAGCCAGCATCCAATACATATGGACCACTGACATGACACAATGTGAATCTTGGTACAACAACCCAGTAATACAACACCAGGAAAGGCAATAGTCTTGACTGTGATATGCAGAAAAATGCATGTCATTACTCTTCCCTATTCCTATTCAGCTTCATACCGCAGTCAATAATCTGCATACTATAGTCAATTCCTTACCATTCAGTTCCTTCCAGTGGAGCTTCGTTAGCTTCAGAGCGTCAGCCACACCTTGTTAGTACGGAGTAATTCCGCTTCCTCGACGCATGCGCCTACGCGCGCATACTTTCTGCGGCGAGCGGATGATATTGACTGAAGCATGCGGCAGCCTTTCAGGCGGATGCTGAACTGAACAAGACTATATTTTGATCGGCTTTGCAATATTTAAGACGGTTTGCAACTTTAATGTTGCTTTGCGCCTTTTACCAAGATTTAATAGATTAATGCAAAGATAATAATAAGGAACAAAGAATGGGACTGATGGAAACGCTTGACCAGTGCATTACGGCCGGTCATGAAATGACGAAAGCTATCGCGATTGCACAGTTTAACGATGATAGCCCGGAAGCCAGGAAAATTACCCGTCGCTGGCGTGTGGGTGAGGCCGCCGATCTGATTGGCGTTTCTTCTCAGGCAATCCGTGATGCAGAAAAAGCAGGACGCCTTCCCCATCCTGATATGGAAATGCGTGGACGTGTAGAGCAGCGGGTGGGCTACACCATTGAACAAATCAACCATATGCGGGATGTATTTGGCACCCGTCTGCGCCGTCCTGATGACAGCGTTCCGCCCGTCATCGCGGTGGCAGCACATAAAGGGGGTGTCTATAAGACATCTGTATCTGTACATTTGGCACAGGACCTGGCGCTGAAAGGGCTGCGAGTACTGCTTGTCGAAGGGAACGATCCTCAAGGCACAGCCTCCATGTACCACGGCTGGGTCCCTGATTTGCATATCCATGCCGAAGACACACTGCTGCCTTTTTATCTTGGTGAGCGCGATGATGCAGCCTATGCCGTCAAAGCCACCTGCTGGCCGGGTCTCGACATCATACCTTCATGCCTGGCTCTGCACCGCATTGAGACAGAACTAATGGGAAGGTTTGACAACGGGAAACTGCCGACAGAACCTCATATGATGCTTCGCCTGGCCATCGAAACAGTGGCCCATGATTATGATGTCATTGTTATCGACAGTGCACCGAACCTCGGTATTGGTACCATCAATGTCGTCTGTGCTGCAGATGTACTCATCGTGCCAACGCCAGCAGAGTTATTTGATTACACCTCTGCCCTTCAGTTTTTTGACATGCTGCGCGACCTGTTAAAAAACGTGGACCTGCAGGGTTTTGAACCTGACGTTAGAATTCTTCTGACCAAGTACAGCAATAACAATGGCTCACAGTCACCCTGGATGGAAGAACAGATCCGCGATGCCTGGGGAAGCATGGTACTGAAAAACGTTGTTCGCGAGACCGACGAAGTCGGTAAAGGTCAGATCCGTATGAGAACGGTGTTTGAGCAGGCTATCGATCAGCGCTCATCTACAGGAGCCTGGCGAAATGCGCTGTCTATCTGGGAGCCTGTCTGTAATGAAATTTTTGATCGCCTGATTAAACCTCGCTGGGAGATCAGATAATGAAACGTGCACCAGTCATTCCAAAACATACCGTAAAAGATATCCGCCCCGAAACTGAACCTTCAGCGGCACCCGCTGCACCGATGGTTGATTCATTAATTGCACGGGTTGGAGCCATGGCCCGCGGGAATACCATTCTGCTTCCGGTTTGTGGCCGGGAAGTGAAATTTATTCTGGAAGCGATCCCGGGCGAGAGTGTTGAGACGGCATCAAGAGTCTGGTCAGGTAATGAACGTGACCAGGAACTACTGACCGAAGACGCGCTTGATGATCTGATTCCCTCTTTTATGCTGAGTGGTCAACAGACGCCTGCGTTCGGACGAAGGGTAGAAGGTGTCATTGAAATTGCTGATGGTAGTCGCCGTCGTAAAGCCGCCATACTGACATCATCAGATTATCGTGTTCTCGTCGGGGATCTCGATGACGAACAGATGATGGCTTTATCACGGCTGGGTAATGATTATCGTCCTGTCAGCGCTTATGAACGGGGCAACCGTTATGCACAGCGGTTGGAAAATGATTTTAACGGCAATATCTCTGCTCTGGCTGAAGCTGAGAATATTTCCCGTAAAATCATCACGCGTTGCATCAACACGGCCCATTTGCCAAAATCAGTGGTTGCCCTGTTTACTCATCCTGGTGAACTTTCCGCCCGCTCTGGGGAGACGCTGTACAAAGCATTTTCGGGAAAAGAAGCTTTATTGTTGCAACGGACACAACAGCTTCATGAGCAAAAGAAAGCGGGAGTTATCTTTGAATCCGAGGAAGTTATTGGTTTACTGACGGATGTTCTGAAAGAGCCATCAGGTAAAAAAGTAAACCTTAATACCCGTCATCAATTTGTACCTGGTGCGACAGCCCTATACAAAGGCGATAAGGTGATTTTTAATCTCGATAAATCTCGTTTGCCTGCCGAGTGTATCGAGAAGATAGAAAGCATACTGCGCGACTTACAAAAAGTTTAGCCTGTTTAATGATACACGCGAGAGTCTTCATTAATTTCCAATATCCTTAATGCGTTACATGCTGCTTCGGAATATATACATCCGAAGCAGTTATTTTCTGCACTATAGCCCAGTGTTGTTAAAAAGATCTGTTTACTTCTCCCAACCTGATTGTTACCACAATCTAAAGATCCAGTTTTTTCTAGTTTTCCTTAACTAGTTCCGCAGTTCACCCCTCAACCTGCATATCAGAACTCAGACGGTAACCCATCCCGGAATACTGATTTCATACACCAGATTAACTGGGACCACGGTCCCACTTCCTACTTGCGTGTCAGAACTCACCCGTCAAGCCCGCTTGGAATATCGATTCCACACGCCGGATTTAACTGGGACCACGGTCCCACCTCCTACTTGCGTGTCAGAACTCATCCTTCAACCCCGCCTGGAATATCGATTCCACACGCCGGATTTAACTGGGACCACGGTCCCACCTCCTACTTGCGTGTCAGAACTCATCCTTCAACCCCGCCTGGAATATCGATTCCACACGCCGGATTTAACTGGGACCATGGTCCCACTCTATTCAGCTGTTTCTATCACAATACAGATTTTGAGATTGTTACTGTGATTCCTGTATTAGGTGCGTAAGAAGATTATGTTCGTTTTGTTCCCTGGTGCTTCCTGGCTCACTCGCGGGCTTCGCCCTGTCGTTCGGCTGCGGCGAGCACTACTGGCTCTCTCAGAAAAGCAGAATTTATCTGATCCTCGCAACGGGAATATCTTTCCAGCGGGTGGTGTACGCAGGGGAGAGCATATCGCGTTTCATTTGCCATGATGGCGCTATCCCTCGCCCGGAAAACCAGATCTGTCCCAGACCGGAATGATTAATGCCATCGAGAACCTTCATCAGCTCAGAGCTGTGAGGACGTGGCGGACGTTCGTCGAACAGCTGCAGCTGCGAAACTCCGGAGCCGGTGAAGTCATTCAGCATCACACCGGCTTTGGCATACAGGTGCCCATCCTTCCAGATACGCTCCAGAGCCGTTGTGGCGGCCGCAATAATGTCCCGGGTGTCCTGAGTGGGTGTAAGCAGTTTCTCCGTGGCCACGTTGCCGTAGTAAGGCTCTTTAACGGCGAACGGAGACGTTTTGATGAAAACGGAAATATGCCGGCAGTACTGGCGCTCTTTCCGCAGCTTTTCAGAGGCCCGCTCTGCGTACTGACAGACAGCCTGGCGGAGCGAATCGTACTCCGTGATTTTCTCTCCAAAGCTGCGGCTGCAGACGATCTGCTGTTTCGTCGGTGGTGCTTCCTCAAGCGACATGCAGCTTTCCCCGTTCAGTTCGCGTACTGTTCGCTCGAGAACGACGGAGAAATTTTTGCGTATAAAGGCCGGGTTCGTCAGGGCCAGATCGAGCGCGGTCCTGATACCCAGTACATTAAGTTTGCGTGCAATACGGTTTCCCACGCCCCAGATCTCTTCGACCGGCTGCAGTGAAAGCAGTTTCCGCGTTCGCTGAGGATTCCCCCTGGTCAGGGCGAGCACACCACGAAACTGTTTCCACTCCTTTGAGGCCCACTGGGCTGATTTTGCCAGGGTTTTCGTCGGCCTGGCACCCACGCCGATGGTCAGACGGGTACAGTCATACACGTGCTGGCGCAGCTGCCGGCCGAAGTCCTCCAGGTCCATGCAGTGCTCAACGCCGGTCAGGTCGAGGAACATCTCGTCAATCGAATACTGTTCCACCCTTGGGGCCAGCTCCTCCAGGCAGCTCATCACGCGCGCTGACATCGAGGCATTTATGTGGAATAGAAAATCAATATAAATAATGCATGCTTTAAAAGATTACTATGAACTAAAAACATACGTCCGAAATTGTTACCATATCTCAAGATTCACAACTAATAATTTCGTATATTAATCCTCCAAGGCAGGTAGTCAGCTATGGAAGGTGCGAATAAGCAGGTCATTTCTTCCCAAGCTGACTCGCTGATTAAAATTTCGCGGATCTGGGCCGATTTTTTTCCCGCAAACACATCGAATCAGCCTATTTAGGCTATTTTTTCCACCATTTCTGGCGTTATTTCAGGTTTTTACTGAGATCTCTCCCTCTGACGTATCATTTGGTCCACTCGAAACAGGTTGGCCAGGGTGAATAACATCGCCAGTTGGTTATCGTTTTTCAGCAGCCCCTTGTATCTGGCTTTCACGAAGCCGAACTGCCGCTTGATGATGCGAAACGGGTGCTCCACCCTGGCACGGATGCTGGCTTTCATGTATTCGATGTTGATGGCCGTTTTGTTCTTGCGCGGATGCTGCTTCAAGGTTTTTACCCTGCCGGGACGCTCGGCGATCAGCCAGTCCACATCCACCTCGGCCAGCTCCTCGCGCTGTGGCGCTCCTTGGTAGCCGGCATCGGCTGAGACAAATTGCTCCTCTCCATGAAGCAGATTACCCAGCTGATTGAGGTCATGCTCGTTGGCCGCGGTGGTGACTAGGCTGTGGGTCAGGCCACTCTTGGCATCGACACCAATGTGGGCCTTCATGCCAAAGTGCCACTGATTGCCTTTCTTGGTCTGATGCATCTCCGGATCGCGTTGCTGCTCTTTGTTCTTGGTAGAGCTGGGTGCCTCAATGATGGTGGCATCCACCAAAGTGCCTTGGGTCATCATGACGCCTGCTTCGGCCAGCCAGCGATTGATGGTCTTGAACAATTGACGGGCCAGTTGATGCTGCTCGAGCAGGTGGCGGAAATTCATGATGGTGGTGCGATCCGGCAGGGCGCTATCCAGGGATAATCGGGCAAACAGGCGCATGGAGGCGATTTCGTACAGAGCATCTTCCATCGCGCCATCGCTCAGGTTGTACCAATGCTGCATGCAGTGAATGCGTAGCATGGTTTCCAGCGGATAAGGTCGCCGGCCATTACCAGCCTTGGGGTAAAACGGCTCGATGACTTCCACCATGTTTTGCCATGGCAGAATCTGCTCCATGCGGGACAAGAAAATCTCTTTTCTGGTCTGACGGCGCTTACTGCTGAATTCACTGTCGGCGAAGGTAAGTTGATGACTCATGATGAACCCTGTTCCATGGCTCCAGATGACAAACATGATCTCATATCAGGGACTTGTTCGCACCTTCCCTAAGGAAGCCGAAATGCGTGACGACGAGCGTAATAACAGCCTGCTCAGGAGCATGCGGATACACATTGCTGAATGGGAGGCAGGACGCGCCACTCCGGAAGGAAGCCGGTTCATGTTTATCTGGCTTGTCATGTACCTTGGGACCGCGTGGCCGGTTCTCGCGTACTGCCAACTACTATGGGCGCTGGGTTTCCTGGTTATCTGGTTCTTTTCGAGTCAGTGGATATGCAGGCGAATTGTCCCTCGCTACAACGAAAGCTGGGCGGAGGTATTCGACAGGAAGCTTTCTGCTTATGAACCCCTGAACCTTTCTGCCTGGGAGCACCTGAAGCGTCAGACCGAAACGGAAGGCCTCACGGTAAGCAACGTCAGAAACTGGTATCAGCTGGAAGTGATGAGCGTCTGGCCAGAAAAGAAACCAGGCCTGAAGTTCCTCAGGAAGAAAAACTGCGCCGATAGCAAAAAGGACGAAGTGAATGAAGCATAAAACAGCAATCACACTCTCTCTGGCCCTGTTGTTCAGTACACCTCATCTTGCTGCCGCCGGGATGGTCAGCGCGCTGGACTCTTTATTTGGGCCTGCGACCGGACGCGGTGAAGAAAGCTTCCAGGTGGCAAAGAAAAAGGCCCTCGCTGATAAAGACCCCTGGCATGCCTGGCTGGAATTGTCTGCCAGTGACCCAGGCGATATCTCCAGCGATATTCGTGAACAATACAGCGAACTGGCAGCTTCACTGGTTCTGAGTGCAGCCCGGAAAAATAATCCGGATGCACTGGTCCTGGTGTTCAGCCGGGATGACGCGCCGGGGTTTGTTGGCAGCCGACCCGAGCTCTATGAGCCACTCCTGATGCTCGCAGAAAAAGCAGCAGGAAACCGGAAGGACAAAGAGCTGTTAATGACAGCCGGGGACATACTGCAAAAAGGACAGTGGACAATCAAAGACAGCCAGCGCGCAGCGGGTTACTACTCACGGGCCTGGCTGGCAGGAGAGAACAGCGCACCTGCAAAGATTTACTCCATCTACCAGGAGCTGCAGGACCCTGGCAGCGCTTATCTCTGGCAACTTCGCTGCATCGGCAACTGCCGTATCTGGCAGGATGAAAGCCACTCTCCGGTGACCCAACTCCTGAACCCCCGCCAGATTCAGTGGATTCAGAAACAGGCACGGGATAAGACCGTCATAACCGTTAACGGGCTGGCAGCCCTTAAGGAGCTGCAATGAACATAATGTCCAGACGCCTTATGGCAGCAGGCCTGACCGCAGGACTACTGCTCAGCACCTTAACTGCGCATGCCGGTAAAAGCCCGGGTTCTGGCTCAAGGTCTTTCAGCTCGTCCTCAACCAAAGGCTCTGCTGTACGAAGTTCCCCGCGACCGTCGACGTCAGGACCGGTCACGTATAAAAGCGCTGTACCCGTGACGCCGGTCAACCGCTTCAACTCGCGGACACCTGAAAAAACCGGCAGATACCGTTCTGTTTTGTCTCAATCGCAAACCCTTCCTTCAGAAAAGCTGCAGACAGTTATTCGGGAGAAAGAACGAAGCGGACCGGGCTGGATGGGAACCGCGCTGCTGGTCTGGTTATTGAGTCAGCACGACCTTTCCTCCTCTGATAAGGAGTGGGTAAATCAACAAATTGCGCAGGCGAAAAAAGAGAACCAGCAGATTCCGCCACCGCCTCCAGAACTGTCAGATGTGGCATTCAACTGGAGCTATCCATCTGCGTTTAAACCAGGGGAAAAAGCGCTGATCGCCGTTAGTGCAACACAGGGCATTGCCGGTAAATCAGTCCCTGTTACCTGTGTAATGAAAGGCTCTTACGGCGTTAAGGACGGTGAAATCAAAGGACGGCGTGGTCTGGCAGACCGGTGATGAACCGCCTTCAGCATGGCTGCTTAAGGTAAGCGGTGGGACAAAACAGGATGTGTCGCCGGGTATTGTCTCCACGCTGACGGACGAACAGAACGTACAGCAGCTGCGCGAGCAAATGCTGGCAGACCAGGTTCGCAATGAAGAAGCCGGACGGAGCAGGCAGCCGGAGTCGTTGCTGGCGGAAGTTCCACAGGAAGAGGTGATCAGACTGAAACCGGAAGACATTAACCCGCGTAAACCGGAACCACTCAACCCGGATGCGGATGTGATCGCCAGGGTCAGAGGTGAGGAAAACACCGATGGACAGGAAATAAAAGCCGCTGCAGGCGTCAGAAGCGAGCTGGAAGGTGCTGACAAGACCGCTGGTGAACAGTCGCGGGCATCGCGTGTGATTGCAGATCTGGCAAACGTAGAGCGCGACATGCTCAGGGCGGCAGAAAATACTGAACGCGGCCGCACGCTGGAGCGTGAAGAACAAACCCTCACCCGAACCATTCAGAAAGAACGTTAATCCCCCTTTTAACCATGAGAATCAGACAATGAAAGCAAAAAAATTAGCCGCATTAATAGTTACAACATACATTAGCTTTATTTCAACGGCACACGCTTCAGCACCTCAGCCGGTATTCAGCCCGGAGCAGGAAGCTCGTATCGGCGAAATCGCTGCCGACTATCTGGTATCTCACCCGGAGATTCTGGTGACCGTCAGTAATAAGCTGCAGGAACAGCAGGAAACACGTAAGCAGAAGATGTTTGCACTCAACGTCATGGAGAATCAGGCGAACCTTCTGCATGATCCGGACACCCCGGCTTACGGGCCTGATACTGCAAAGGTCGCGGTGATTGAATTCTTTGATTACCAGTGCGTGTTCTGCAGCCGCTTCGCGCCGGAACTGGAGAAGGTCATGAAAGCGCAGCCGGACGTCCGCTACCTCTTTAAGGAGTGGCCAATATTTGGTGGTCGCTGGGAAGCTTCACTTCAGGCTGCACAGCAGGGGCTGACGGTCTGGCAACAGAAAGGGCCGCAGGCCTATGTCACCTATCACAATGCCATCTACGCCACCGGCCATAATGAAGGCAAGCTGACGGCAGAGGATATACTCGCGGCAGCGTCAAAGGCAGGGCTGGCCGCCTCTGTGCCGGGCGACCATACCGCGTCCCTTGAGAAAAACAGTAACCTGGCAGAGGAACTGGGGCTCACCGGAACGCCGGGGATCGTCGTCATGCCCGTTAGCGGGGCGACTCCCGACACCATCACGGTTTTCCCGGAAGCCGTAACCGCTGACAGACTACAGGCCGCGATAAGAAAAGCCTCCCGGTGACAATGACCCTCACTCGTATTTTCAGCGGAATGGCTTCGTGATGCCGTGTTGAGCGCAGTCAAATCATAAGGGTCAAATTGCAGTTGGACTAAATTTAGGCTATATTAAGTCCTGATTTAACGACAAGGCTCCCACAATGAAAGTTGAAACAATCTCTTTCGTCAAAAAAAATGCAGCATCCCTGGACCTCTCGGAACCGATTCTGGTTACCCAGAATGGTGTACCAGCTTACGTTATTGAGTCCTATGACCAGCAACAGGAGCGGGAAAATGCCATAGCACTTCTTAAACTGCTGACGCTATCTGAACAGGACAGAGCGGAAGGAAAAGTGCTTACCAGAGGTCAGTTGCTTGAGGGATTGTAAGGACGCTTTCCGCTTAAGGTGAAAAAATGGAAAAAAAAGTCGTTAAAATTGAATACACGGAAACAGTGAAAATTTGCCTGTCAGAGATCGCATCTCACCTTACACAGTCAGACGTTGACCCTGCTCCCGTCCTGGCCGAAATACTGGATCAGTATGAGCAGCGCGTGAGTCTCTACCCCTATGGCTGTCAGAGTTGTCCGGAACTGCTTAAAATGGGTGTCTCAAAATATCGTGAATGTAATACGGCAAACGGATACCGCGTCATTTACTCTGCAGAAGATTCTGTCGTCACGACACACGCGATACTTGCGCACAAACAGGATATTAAGCAACTCTTGTTCAGACGCCTTATCAAGGCCTGATAAATAATCAGCATCCCGTATGCAGTCTCTTATTCAAAGTGATGGCCGGCGGATTTGCCAGCAGGCTGACACTGCTTGCCTGGCCGGCCGCAGGGCCTTTCATTATGAGAGTACGAATCGGAGAACCAGCGTAGCCAGATACAGCTGACACAGGAGCTGGAACATTCTCCATCCCCATATGACATATCGCCATTTGCGTTTCTCCCTGGCATCGGCTTCTGCAATAGCCGTGTTGGCGCTGTTTTTTTTCCACCACTCTCTGTACATGCTGCAGAACAACCAGAGCCACAGAGCAAGCAATAATGTCATAATCATTTTTTCAAACACAATGTCCATAACGTTGTGTCCTGTAATTGCATAGCGTCTCCTTTCTCGGCATTCACAGGAAAGACTAGCATAAAGCATTCAGATAACCGGGGCGAAAGGAAAAGGGACGTGGGAAAGGACGGGATACTGCGTGGTGGCTAAACGAGTGCTGACGTATACACGCCGGACGGGTTCAGGAACCACTCAGGATAAGCACTGACGAGGCATGGCCAAACCAGCTTCTGAAAAAGGGCTCCGGACAAACAGAGCTTTCCGGCACTATCTGCGTGACAACAGTAAAACCAGTTCCTGCAAATAATACGCTGCATCGCGGCAGATATCGGGATGCAGCAGGAATGTCAGCACAATCAGGATAATCTCCAGGATCATCATCTTTTTCATTTGTCTTTCAGCAGTCCGGGATCACGGAGACCGGTATGATCTGCCAGGTCCGGCAGACGCTATTTTTCCGACATTTGCATTTTATCGCGGAAAGTCAGATAGCCTACCAGACTGAGAATGGCTAGCAAAAACAGAATACTTGTACCCGTCGCGCCCAGACCAATCCCCCCGTTCCCGGGAGGCTGCGACAGCAAATCACCGCAGGAAGCCCCGAAGGGGCGCGTCAGAATATAGGCAATCCAGAAACAGAGCACGTTGTTTGCCCTGAACAGATAAAAAGCCGCCGCCGTCAGCCCAATCAGAGCGCCGAACAGTGCTGCGGCATTCAGATAGCCAAGATCCATGCCTTCCGCCAGCCAGTCACCCGCGGCGGTACCCAGAGAAAAGGTAAAAAGTATGGCCACCCAGTAGAACATCTCGCGTTTACGGGTGGTGATACTATGAATTGACAGGGTTTTCTCTTCGTTATGCCAGAGTACGAAAGTCAGGATCAGCAGCGAACCAAACACCCCACTGGATAAAGAAAGAGGTACGCTGAAATGGTCTGTCAGGTTGTCCGTCAGCAGCGTGCCGAACACACTGATGAGCAGTACCGTCAGCCAGTAAAGCGCCGGCACATAGCGCGTCGCGCGCATCTGGAATACAAGGACAACCACAAATAAAAAACAGGTCAGCAGGGTGGTGTAAGTCAAGCCCCAGCCGAGATCCATGTTTAAATAATCGGCGAAGGTTTCACCTACGGTGGTGGACATCATTTTGATGAGCCAGAAGAAAAAGGTGACTTCCGGCACCTTACTGAGCCCTGTGGTTCTGGAGTGAGTCATCATTTTGCAGCCCTGTTCAGCAGTGTGATGAGTTCACTCTACGGACGCCAGATTAGCTCTACCTTAGGAAAGCAGCTTATCTTCTTGGATATGACGATCTCCTGACACAGGCCTGACGTGTAGCCAGCCAGGGATGACCGCATCGCTCAGGGTTCACAGCAGCAGGAGAAGGATTACGGACCGGTAAGAGGAGGCTCAGGGAGATGGCCACTCAGGATAATAACGGAGTGAACGGGTGCCCGGATTTATCTGTTCCAGAGCAGATCCAGTATTGCGAGACCTTCGCCCTCATGAAAAAGTGACAGGACAGCCTTCACTATCATGACGGTAATAATTAATACCAGCAACGGATTCATGTGCATATGGTCACCTGCCAGCGGTCCCTGAGCTGACACAATGTATCAGAAAAGAGATCCCCCGATCGGCCAGTAAGCACAACGGGATAATCAGAGTCACATTTTGTCTTCATCGTAAATGCGATGACACCCGTCCGTACTGAACCCGGCAGGTTTATGATGGACGGCTCCATCCGTCAGGATAATGCAGACGGCAGGCATCCGGTATGACGCCAGGTACAGAGATACTACGGGCCCGCGCGCTGGCCGAGAGGCAACCGGTCATTCTGCCGCCCGAAGGTACCAGAAACGGGGATCCGTTTTGTAAGGTTTATCCACAGGAACCGGGGATAAGGGTGTGGGTAAGCGCGGCGATGTATGTCAGACAGGTCGACTCAGGTAAAAAAATGCCTGCTTCGGGAGCAGGCAAACAGGCGCTGACGGCATGCACGCCGTCAGCAAAATTTTATAATTTCCGGCAGCAGGCTGTTTGTTTCCGGAAATCGACCGAGTATGTAGGCTATCCACGACATTCGCGGAACAGGTCGCTTTCCGGAAGATAGGCCCCGGTGGTGATGTCCCAGAGCCCCAGTACGGACGCGAAAAGGTTATCGTGGGAATATGTCCTGTTAACGGCATTATGCTGCAGACACGCGGCGTTAATATTTTTAGCAGCAATGAAGCCTGGCGACATCCAGAGCTGCATCGGGATGTGCGTCTGCTGATCCGGTGCCAGTTTGTAGGGGGTACCGTGCAGATACAGTCCGCTCTCTCCCAGAGATTCGCCGTGATCGGACACATACAGCAGTACGGTGTTGTACTGTTCGCTGTATTGCTTAAGCTTTTCAATCATCTGCGCTAACACATAGTCGGTGTGGCGAATGGTATTGTCGTAGGTATTAACCAGCTGTTCCTGCGTGCAGTTTTCGATATCGCTGCGCGCACATTCCGGCATGAAGTGACGATGCTCTGCCGGATAACGCTGGTAATAGGTCGGTCCATGGCTGCCAATCATATGGAAGGCGATCAGCTTGTCTCCGGCCATTTTGCCGATTTCGGTATCCAGGTTTTCCAGCATAACATCGTCATAGCAGGTTTTACCGTCACACAGTTTTTTACTGATACCGGGATTAATTTCGACAGTCGGGATACGGCTGCATACGCCTTTACACCCGCCATCGTTTTCTTTCCACAACAGCGAAACCCCCGTTTTCTGCACGATGTCGAGGACATTTTCACTGCCGGCAGCCTTTTTACCATCGTAATCCGTCCGGTTCATATCCGAGAACATACAGGGCACCGAGACTGCGGTCGCCGTGCCACAGGAACGCATATTCCTGAACGAAATAACGCCATCGATTTTGCTGGTAAAGGCATTTGTGTCACGCGGGTAGCCGTTCATGGAGAAATTCTGGCTCCGTGCCGTTTCGCCAATTACCAGGAACATCAGCGTGGGTTTACCATTCCGGGTAACGCGCCTTGCATCATCCCCCAGCGTCCGGAAAGGCATTTTCGTCGTAAAATAGGTATCCTTCACGTAATGGAAAGTGCTGTACGCATAGTTTGCCGGGATAATTTCTTTGTTCAGCGTCGGGTTATTGCGCCCGACAGAAGCATAATCCTGGTAATACAGAGCGGCAACACCTGCAATCAGGATCAGCGAAGCGAGCATGGAAAGCAGCCGGTGGGCAACCCCTTTGTACCATTTGTCTGCATATTCAATTTTAATCAAAAACAACAGGATAGCCGGAAGAATGCCCATGAAGACCAGCCACAGCACCAGTGAGCCATTCAGGTAGGAATGCGCTTCCTGTGGGTTTGTTTCCAGTATATTTTCGATCATGGACTGATCAAACATCACTTTATATTTCAGTGTGGCGTAACTCACCACCGAACCGGTGACCAGCAACAGGGCAAAGAAGGGTTTGAGCAGGTAGCGAACCGAGAAGGGCATAAACACAAAGTTAAGCGCTGCAACCAGCACAAACGGAATGGAGATGACGAACCCCGCCCTCACATGTTCAAGACGGCTCAGGATATCGTAGAAATGCAGCAACACCGGCCAGTTAAGTAAGAATGCAAAAACGAGTGCCAGAAGTAAAACCAAGGGGATTACCCTCATCCTGAAAAGTACGGGCATTACGATCTCCATCAATAATATGTCCCCGCCCGGGGTCACAGGTTGCACCAGAAAAAGGGCAACAGGTTATCAGACCCGGCGGTTCCTAAGCGAAACTATTTTTTAATGACTAGTACCCAATCAGTGAGTTATCTCTGGTATCCGGCCTGAGTCGCCGGTAGCGGTATTGGGATACAAAGCGGAGCAGCCAGCTGGCCGTTTACCGAAGGGAAAAGATGAAGACGTCCTTCAGACTGCGCAACAGGGGAAGCAGCGTAGTCCGGAGTTCCGCCTCCTCTGTTCAGACAGTACCGGATATGACAGCAGCACGGCTGCCACCGGCATTACTGTTACGGGTTTCTTGTTAAGTTATTAACTTAATATGATATTAAATGTCAGTCAGATTCAGGCGATCGCGGGCCGTGCGCAGGCGCGCTTCGCCGCGGCGATCGTACTGCTGGGTGGTGGTGACGCTGGCATGCCCCATCGCGTCCTTTACCGTGATGAGATCCTCGCCATTATCGAGCATGGCGGTGGCAAAAGTTCGCCTTAAATCGTGCGGGGCACATTTTGTAACCCCCGCCTGGCGCTGGCGGACCTGCAGGACGTGATACACCGCCTGGTCGGTCAGCCGGTCGTTCGTCAGGGTGTCAAAGCGGCGGATACGGGTGAACAACGGCCCGTCTTTTTCTCCCCGCACGTCATCGATCCACGTCCTTAGCCGCTGCCAGGTGCCCGCCGGCATATAGGCCAACCGCTCCTTGTTTCCCTTACCCAGCACCCGGAGCGCCCGCTCATCTGTGACAACGTCACGCAAATCCAGCCCTACCGCCTCTGACCGGCGCAGGCCGCAGCCGAGAATGACGGCCAGCATTGCCGCATCGCGTACCCCGATGCTGGAGTCATCGGCCTCGCAGGCACCAAACAGCGCCCGTATCTCCTCCGGCGGCAGGGCCCGGCCGCGCGGCAGGCGGCTGCCCCTAAGGTTACGCACCGCCCGGATGTGCTGGAAGCTCTCGACGTCCATGAGTTTCAGCATCCAGGCTTCCTTCGCCACCCCCTTGAGTGCCGAAAGATAGGTGTTGACGGTCGCCGTGGCCCGGCCGGTGTCGCGCAGGAGCTCGGTCACGGCCATAACGTGATGACGGCGCAGGCTGCCCCAGCTGCAGGACTCCAGGGACGCGGCGCCGAGCATGCCGGCAACAATACCGAGGAACGAGGCCATGGTCTGCCGGCTGCGGGGGGAATTGAGGGAAAGCAGGTAGGCCCGGGCGGGACCGACCGGGCTTTCAGTACCAACCAGCGCCGGCAGGAAATCCACATCAAGCGGAATGACCGCCGGTGGCGGGAGCTGCTCGGGTTCATCGTCAGGCATCAGTGTCATCCGGGGCTCCGTCCGGGCCGGAAAGCGTCCGGCGCGCTGCGTGAAAAATCGGGGAAAAGTATACGCCAGAGCGTACCGCATAGAGTCTACTTTCTCAAACGTACATTTTAATAAGCAGAAAAAACTGAAACCATTCTTCGGTCATTGCAGCTCGAACAGCTGTTGACGGTCAGATTCGGGTAGGTG
This sequence comes from Enterobacter ludwigii, assembly GCA_023023105.1. Lineage (NCBI taxonomy): Bacteria > Pseudomonadati > Pseudomonadota > Gammaproteobacteria > Enterobacterales > Enterobacteriaceae > Enterobacter > Enterobacter ludwigii. Next base: position 61,098 of record CP083825.1, read on the forward strand.
CCTGTACGCTGTAACGCTGCTAATTTAGGGAAGGTGCGAACAAGTTCCTGATATGAGATCATCATATTCATCCGGAGCGCATCCCAGAGGGACATCATGAGCCATCAACTCACCTTCGCCGATAGTGAATTCAGCACTAAGCGCCGTCAGACCCGAAAAGAGATTTTCCTCTCCCGCATGGAGCAGATTCTGCCATGGCAGAATATGACCGCTGTCATCGAGCCGTTTTATCCCAAGGCGGGCAATGGCCGACGGCCCTATCCGCTGGAGACCATGCTGCGTATTCACTGCATGCAGCATTGGTACAACCTGAGCGACGGTGCCATGGAAGATGCCCTGTACGAAATCGCCTCCATGCGCCTGTTTGCCCGATTATCCCTGGATAGCGCCCTGCCGGATCGCACCACCATCATGAATTTCCGCCACCTGCTCGAGCAGCATCAACTGGCCCGTCAATTGTTCAAGACCATCAATCGCTGGCTGGCCGAAGCAGGCGTCATGATGACCCAAGGCACTTTGGTGGATGCCACCATCATTGAGGCACCCAGCTCTACCAAGAACAAAGAGCAGCAACGCGATCCGGAGATGCATCAGACCAAGAAAGGCAATCAGTGGCACTTTGGCATGAAGGCCCACATTGGTGTCGATGCCAAGAGTGGCCTGACCCACAGCCTAGTCACCACCGCGGCCAACGAGCATGACCTCAATCAGCTGGGTAATCTGCTTCATGGAGAGGAGCAATTTGTCTCAGCCGATGCCGGCTACCAAGGAGCGCCACAGCGCGGCTTTGTTGAATAAATAAGATTTCGTGCGAACGACCCTGTAGCTGGCTGGATTTCCATTCGCCTTCACCAAAGACCTTCAGCCCGGTGGAATCAATCACCAGGTGTGCGATTTCACCCCGGGTGGACGTTTTGAAACTGACATTAACCGACTTTGCCCGCTTACTGACACTGGTGTAATCCGGGCAGCGCAACGGAACGTTCATCAGGGCAAAAATGGAATCAATAAAACCCTGCGCAGCCCGCAGGGTCAGCCGGAATACGCGTTTAATCACCAGAACGGTGGTGATGGCGAGATCAGAATAGCGCTGGGGCCTTCCTCGTGATGAAGGCGTTGCCGACTCATACCAGGCCTGAATCGCCTCATCATCCAGCCAGAAAGTGAGGGAGCCACGGTTGATGAGAGCTTTGTTGTAGGTGGACCAGTTGGTGATTCTGAACTTTTGCTTTGCCACGGAATGGTCTGTGTTGTCGGGAGGATGCGTGATCTGATCCTTCAACTCAGCAAAAGTTCGATTTATTCAACAAAGCCCTTCATAACATTAAAGCAGGGCCTGCCCTGCAAAATGACCAATCCCCAAAGACAAAAGCATAGCCATGGTACTCCAGAACGTAATTCTTATGATCGCCCTGACAGGAGAGGCTTTACTCAAAACCGAAGATATATAGCCAAGGACCGCCAGTGAAAAAAGGGTGGAAAGGATTATCAACAAAAAAGCCAGTTTCAGAGGGGAGAGCCATGCCACGATTAAGGGTAACACCGCACCAGCGGAAAAACTCAGGGCAGAAAAGACAGCTGCCTGTAGGGGCTGTGCAGAATTTATATCCGTCAACCCCAGTTCTTCACGGGCATGAGCATCCAGGGCATCTTTGACCATAAGTTGCTCTGCAACCTGCCGGGCAAGCTCTGGCTCCAGTCCACGTTGCATATAAAGTGAAGTCAGTTCCCGCACCTCTCCCTGATAATCAGTTTCCAGCTCCCTTTTTTCCTGGGCAAGTGCTGCGTTTTCGGTATCCGCCTGAGATGAGACGGAAACATATTCCCCTGTAGCCATTGACATAGCTCCGGCAACCAGTCCTGCAACACCTGCAAGTAAAACACCGGAAGGACTGCTATTTGCAGATGCAACCCCAAGAACAAGGCTCGCTGTCGAAACAATTCCGTCATTTGCCCCCAGTACAGCTGCCCTCAGCCATCCCACTTTTTCGATACTATGTCGTTCAAGATGCATATATTTTTTCCTTCAAATACGCATACTCATCGGAATTACGGATAAATAGAAAATGCATTGACGGATAAATGCGCGGTTATAGTCTGTTTTAGCCAACCATTACAGGGCATCTTATCCATCATAAACCTACAGCACTATTCGGTAACGGGATTTTTCCTTTGGCTACGAACGGTGAGGAAGATATGCAGCAACCCCATCGCACCATGTGCCCAGAAATAGGTTTCAATAAATACAGTCAGAAACTTATGCACATGCAGGACGGTTTCTGTCAGCACAGGTGACGTGCCAAGAGCAGTATTGAGAGCAAACCAGAATCCACCACATAATGCAACGCCCAATAGTGCAAGTACACCAAGCCCCTGAACCAGAGCAGCAATCCCACCAGCATGAGCTTCAGGAAGACGGAATGATATCAGCATTTTGATATCTTCAACCACACCTCGAAAATCAAGGACCACCCAGGCAAAATAGTAACGAAATCCTCGTTGTGTCAGCATCCATGCAAGCATGACAAACCCAAGGACAATCAGTGATAACCCAGTGATTGACCTGCTCCCCGTTGATTAGTACACCCCGATGTTAGTAATGTCTTCATAAGCCACATGAGGACATCCCCATGAAGAAGCGTTTTTCCGACGAACAGATCATCAGTATTCTCCGCGAAGCCGAAGCTGGGGTACCCGCCCGTGAACTCTGCCGCAAGCATGCCATTTCCGATGCCACGTTTTACACCTGGCGTAAGAAGTATGGCGGTATGGCGGTGCCTGAAGTTAAGCGCCTGAAGTCGCTTGAGGAAGAGAACGCCAGACTCAAGAAGCTGCTTGCCGAAGCCATGCTGGATAAAGAGGCGCTTCAGGTGGCTCTTGGGCGAAAGTACTGACGACAGACCAGAAGCGGGAAGCCGTGATGTTGATGTGTGATGCGACCGGTCTGTCGCAACGTCGTGCCTGCAGGCTTACAGGTTTATCCCTGTCGACCTGCCGCTATGAGGCTCACCGTCCGGCTGCTGATGCGCATTTATCAGGGCGCATCACTGAGCTGGCACTGGAGCGCAGGCGTTTTGGCTACCGTCGTATTTGGCAGTTGCTGCGCCGTGAAGGGCTTCATGTTAATCATAAGCGCGTGTACCGGCTTTATCACCTCAGTGGCCTGGGCGTAAAACGCAGAAGACGTCGTAAAGGGCTGGCAACAGAACGTCTGCCGCTGCTCCGTCCGGCGGCGCCCAATCTGACCTGGTCGATGGATTTCGTCATGGACGCACTTTCCACCGGTCGCAGGATCAAGTGTCTTACCTGCGTCGATGATTTCACAAAGGAATGCCTGACGGTCACTGTTGCCTTTGGGATTTCAGGCGTTCAGGTCACGCGTATTCTGGACAGCATTGCACTGTTTCGAGGCTATCCGGCGACGATAAGAACTGACCAGGGGCCGGAGTTCACTTGCCGTGCACTGGATCAATGGGCCTTTGAGCATGGTGTTGAGTTGCGCTTAATCCAGCCGGGCAAGCCAACGCAGAACGGATTTATTGAGAGCTTTAACGGACGATTTCGCGATGAATGTTTGAATGAGCACTGGTTCAGCGATATCGTTCATGCCAGGAAAATTATTAATGACTGGCGGCAGGATTATAACGAATGCCGCCCGCACTCCACGCTGAATTATCAGACACCGTCTGAATTTGCAGCGGGCTGGAGAAAGGGTCATTCTGAGAATGAAGATTCCGACGTTACTAACTGAGTGTTGTATCTAATCGTGGGGGCAGGTCATCACAACTATACACTTACGCCCAGTGTGGATGGGTTCAACAAACTAAAATTGCAAACCCGATTAACTGAGGAATTGAGCGCTCTCGAAGAGGAGTTGCTTTCGGGTAGCTGTCAACCATTGCAAAATGGTAAACAACATCCTTTGGGTCCCCAACTGTGTGGCCACTGTAGTGACTGTGGTGGGTGATAGAACTGGTCACATTGATGCCAGACTTTTTCGTGCCGCATGTATGGCACACTGAATTTGATTAAGACCTGCTGAAATGAAACCGGAGTGCTTCAGCTACAGAAACTGACCAAATCGTATACCCCAAGCAAGATCTGAATACCATCCGAACAATATCTCTTTTAGGTATACCTGATAAAGACCATGATACAAAGTCTCAATAGGGTTCAATTTAACTCTATTGACAACAAAAATCCGCAATGTATCATATGGGTATCAAATTAATACTTAAAAGAGAATTCATAATGAATGTCCGTATCTACTGCCGAGCATCTACTGAAAGCCAGCATGCCGACCGTGCATTGGTAAGTCTGCGCGAATTTGCGCATAGCAAAAAATGGCAGGTAGCCGGAGAATACATTGAAAATGCCAGTGGTGCTAAGCTGGAGCGTGTGGAACTGATGCATCTCCTTGAGGAAGCACAACCCGGCGATCTGCTTCTCATCGAATCGATTGACCGTCTCAGCCGCCTTAAACATGAAGAATGGGCTGAACTCAAAGCTACGCTGAACAGTAAAGGGCTGGTGATAGTATCAATGGACTTACCGACCAGTTGGCAGATGGTTGAAATGTCCGGCAACGACCTTACCAGCGGCATTCTTCGGGCAGTCAATGCTATGCTGATCGATATCCTTGCGACAATGGCACGACAAGATTATGAAACCCGCCGTAAACGCCAGGCACAGGGGATCGAGAGAGCAAAACAGGCAGGTTTGTATACGGGAAAAGAGAAAGATATGGAAGCCCGTGAAGTGGTACGTGAAATGTTGGCACAGAACGTTAAACCAGCTCACATAATGAAAGCTGCTGATATCAGTCGTGCAACGTTCTACCGGATCAAAAAGGAATTGGTAATCTAGTTCAAAATAAGTGTATTAGCTCGAAGTGACAGTTACCGTAGACAAAGTACAATCAAATCTGACTGTCCGCTCTGAGCAAATAGCAGACTGTTACCATGTGCAACTGAATATTTTGCCACTAACATTACATCCCTATTGCGAACCCTGGATCTGATATCTTTAAAACAACAATATACTCCACTTTATAAATCGTAACTCAAGAGATTACTTTGCAGCCAGAACACTCAAGACTTTATCTTCGTCCTGTAAGCGCATTAGATACCTCGCCCATGGTGATGCTGCCAACTTACTGATTTAGTGTATGATGGTGTTTTTGAGGTGCTCCAGTGGCTTCTGTTTCTATCAGCTGTCCCTCCTGTTCAGCTACTGACGGGGTGGTGCGTAACGGCAAAAGCACTGCCGGACATCAGCGCTATCTCTGCTCTCACTGCCGTAAAACATGGCAGCTGCAGTTCACTTACACCGCTTCTCAACCCGGTACGCACCAGAAAATCATTGATATGGCCATGAATGGCGTTGGATGCCGGGCAACCGCCCGCATTATGGGCGTTGGCCTCAACACGATTTTCCGCCATTTAAAAAACTCAGGCCGCAGTCGGTAACCTCGCGCATACAGCCGGGCAGTGACGTCATCGTCTGCGCGGAAATGGACGAACAGTGGGGATACGTCGGGGCTAAATCGCGCCAGCGCTGGCTGTTTTACGCGTATGACAGGCTCCGGAAGACGGTTGTTGCGCACGTATTCGGTGAACGCACTATGGCGACGCTGGGGCGTCTTATGAGCCTGCTGTCACCCTTTGACGTGGTGATATGGATGACGGATGGCTGGCCGCTGTATGAATCCCGCCTGAAGGGAAAGCTGCACGTAATCAGCAAGCGATATACGCAGCGAATTGAGCGGCATAACCTGAATCTGAGGCAGCACCTGGCACGGCTGGGACGGAAGTCGCTGTCGTTCTCAAAATCGGTGGAGCTGCATGACAAAGTCATCGGGCATTATCTGAACATAAAACACTATCAATAAGTTGGAGTCATTACCTGTCTTGTGATAAATATCCTTAACAGACGGCGAGCTCGTCCGCCCATTTTGTTGCGGCCTGCATGGTTTCTATAACAGTGAACTCGCTGATATTGAGGGTATTACATATTTTCGCGGTTTCCTCCCAGTTAAGTTTCTCATAACATAACGACAGGGTCAGTATGTCAAAAAGTTCACCTTTATGTTCACAAAGCGCGGCAGTTACGTTTTGCGGGATTGAAATCTGTTTAATTAAATCGTCCATGGGGAGTTCAAGAATGACATCCAGCAATGAAAACAGACCGCATATAAATGCGTTATAGGATAATGAAACATTATTTATTTTTCCGGCAATTAATTCGCAGAATTTTCCGCGAACCATGCTCAGATGATAAAGTTCACTGATGCCGGAACGCCCCATATTTGAAAGGGCGGCCACCGCAACAAACCGCCGGAGTTCATTGCCCCCCAGATACATCAGCATTTCTTTCAGGGTAAGATTGTCCGCCTGAATTATGCCATGTGATTTAAACAGCATGTTTCTGACGTAGCGCATGATTTTATATGACAGCGTCAGATCGGTTTTAAGCAGACGTTCGACCGCGGCAAAGTCCAGGTTTTCCCTGTTCACCTCCATCATCAGCCTGGAGAGTGGCAGGGGGTTCTGGGAAAGGCATTTATTTCTGAGGATTTCCGGGCGACTGAAGAAAAATCCCTGGAAAAGCGCGAAACCCGCCCGGCTGTAAAGCTCAAACTCGTCCCTTGTTTCCACTTTTTCAGCAAGGAATTTTATGCCCTGCAGAAGCTGACTTTTTCTGTGGATATATTGCCGGATATCTTCATAGTCATTGTCTCTGACATCAAATTTGATGACAGAAATATACTGCATAAAGCGGTCCCATTCATCATCCATCGTGAAATCATCGAGCGCAAGCTGGTAACCCCTGTCGTGCATATCCTTTACGGCACAGAAAAGCGCATCATCCGGGACTGCATTTTCCAGAATTTCGATGACCACTTTTTCATTCGGCAGCGTATTGCCCAGTCCGTTAATGATCATCTGGTGCGGCACATTAATAAAAGAACTGTGATTGTTGGCTATACGGGGAACAGGGATGCATAAAAACTGGTCAGAAATCATTCTGGACGTGGCGTATTCTGGTGAAACATCGGGAAAGGCATTGTTCATTCCGTCCCTGAAAAGCAGCTCATAAGCGACGGTCTGCATTTTTGTGTCAAAAATAGGCTGGCGTGCGATAAATGAATACATATTCCCGGTCCCCAGGTCAGCGTTATAATTTTTAGAAATGTAACCTTTCCAGGCACTGTTGCAAAGTTAGCGATGAGGCAGCCTTTTGTCTTATTCAAAGGCCTTACATTTCAAAAACTCTGCTTACCAGGCGCATTTCGCCCAGGGGATCTCCATAATAAAATGCTGAGGCCTGGCCTTTGCGTAGTGCACGCATCACCTCAATACCTTTGATGGTGGCGTAAGCCGTCTTCATGGATTTAAATCCCAGCGTGGCGCCGATTATCCGTTTCAGTTTGCCATGATCGCATTCAATCACGTTGTTCCGGTACTTAATCTGTCGGTGTTCAACGTCAGACGGGCACCGGCCTTCGCGTTTGAGCAGAGCAAGCGCGCGACCATAGGCGGGCGCTTTATCCGTGTTGATGAATCGCGGGATCTGCCACTTCTTCACGTTGTTGAGGATTTTACCCAGAAACCGGTATGCAGCTTTGCTGTTACGACGGGAGGAGAGATAAAAATCGACAGTGCGGCCCCGGCTGTCGACGGCCCGGTACAGATACGCCCAGCGGCCATTGACCTTCACGTAGGTTTCATCCATGTGCCACGGGCAAAGATCGGAAGGGTTACGCCAGTACCAGCGCAGCCGTTTTTCCATTTCAGGCGCATAACGCTGAACCCAGCGGTAAATCGTGGAGTGATCGACATTCACTCCGCGTTCAGCCAGCATCTCCTGCAGCTCACGGTAACTGATGCCGTATTTGCAGTACCAGCGTACGGCCCACAGAATGATGTCACGCTGAAAATGCCGGCCTTTGAATGGGTTCATGTGCAGCTCCATCAGCAAAAGGGGATGATAAGTTTATCACCACCGACTATTTGCAACAGTGCCCGATGGAGATCGACTCAAGCTCTTGGAGCTTGTATCCAACGATCCTCGCCCATTCCTCATTGAAGACGGTTTCACCGCTCTGGACATTCCACTCCCAGGTGCCGACCCGGGTGCCTTCAAGAATGGCACTCAATCGAGACCTCTCCATAGACAGGTCTTCTGTCATCGCGCGGGCCGCCGCTTCTGCCCGGGACCGACCCGACACCAGCAAAAACATCAGCCCAGCCAGCATGGCACTGAGCAAGACACCGGTTACCGCGATCAAGATCGGTAGCCCTCTGTCCACCCGTTGCAGAAGGCTCGTGCTGCCATGCACGCGAACGGTCCAGGTTTGTCCCATCATGCGCAGCCGATGCACCGATTCAAACCTTGGACGGATATCGGTACGCCCTGAACTGCCAAAGTGAGTTCGTGTCGCTTCAACCATCTCTTCGCCGTCGAAGATGTCGATGATCAGGTCACGCTCCTGCTCTCCGAGGAGACCCTGCAGGAAGTCTGTCATGCGAAACGATGCATAGACCCAGCCGCACAGTTGTTCCCGGCGCTCTGCTACGGTTGCCGCTGGCTGGTCAGTAGCGTAGATCGCCTGGTAGATCAGGAACCCCGACTGCTCCTGAACCCCCGTTTCCTGCTGGAGACGCACACGCCCCGAAAGCGCGATGGCACCCGTATCTACCGAGCGCTGCATGGCCTCGCGCCGCACGGGTTCTGAATACATGTCGAAGCCGAAGGCACGCAGGTTGCGTCCCGAAAACGGCTCCAGATACACGATCGAGGAATACAGGTCTCGTTGGCCTGCTGGTTGCACCGTGTAAGAGGGAAAGCCTTCGGCGCGGACCTGATCGATGTGGGTTTGCAGATCGGCAGGCCGGATGGCCCTGGCGAAGCCCACGCCTTGGATGCCAGGCAGGTACTGGTCCAGAGCCTGGCGATCGGAATACCTTCGGAAATCTTCACGTCCGACATCATCATGCACATCAAAGAACCCGGCCGTGCCCCGCAGGACCTGCTGGTAGGTGGCCATGCGGTTCTCGATGCGCTCAGCAGCCTCCCGGGCGCGGAAGTCGAAGTAGACCTGTTGTCGTTGATCGACGGACTCGACGATGAGTTGGTAAAGCACTACGGTGGAGCACAGGCCGCTCAAAAAAACCACAAGAGGGATTAGCCTCGGCGACAGTCGGCTTGGTTTGCCAGAGGGGATCATTCGCTATGCCGTCTTGTTGATTTCCCAAAGCTTAAACTTAAAATCTACTGGATTTGACCCCATAGGTCCAGACACTTTTTCCCGCTTAGGATTGTGATACCCGACTGCGCAGAAATTCCCGGGGTGAACGGTATCCCAAGGCGCTGTGCGGGTGGTGCTCGTTATAATGCTCAAACGCGATAGCCAAATTGCCTACCGCTGTTCGGCTATCCGGTTTTGGTAATGGTGCCAACTTACTGATTTAGTGTACGATGGTGTTTTTGAGGTGCTCCCGTGGCTTCCATCTCCATCAGTTGTCCCTCCTGCTCAGCTACTGAAGGCGTGGTGCGTAACGGTAAAAGTACTGCCGGACATCAGCGCTATCTCTGCTCTCACTGCCGTAAAACATGGCAGCTACAGTTCACTTACACCGCCTCTCAGCCCGGTACACACCAGAAAATCATTGATATGGCCATGAATGGTGTTGGATGCCGGGCAACCGCCCGCATTATGGGCGTTGGCCTCAACACGATTTTACGTCACTTAAAAAACTCAGGCCGCAGTCGGTAACCTCGCGCATACAGCCGGGCAGTGATGTGATTGTCTGCGCTGAAATGGACGAACAGTGGGGCTACGTCGGTGCTAAATCACGTCAGCGCTGGCTGTTTTACGCGTATGACAGGATACGGAGGACGGTTGTGGCGCACGTCTTCGGTGAACGCACTCTGGCCACACTGGAGCGTCTTCTGAGCCTGCTGTCGGCCTTTGAGGTCGTGGTATGGATGACGGATGGCTGGCCGCTGTATGAATCCCGCCTGAAGGGAAAGCTGCACGTAATCAGCAAGCGTTACACTCAGCGAATTGAGCGGCATAACCTGAATCTGAGACAACATCTGGCAAGGCTGGGACGGAAGTCACTGTCGTTCTCAAAATCGGTGGAGCTGCATGACAAGGTCATCGGGCATTATCTGAACATAAAACACTATCAGTAAGTTGGAGTCATTACCCCGGTTCTAAATGAAATAAGTATTTCTATATATTTCAGTAGGTAACCAATAATTAAATCGCTCACTATTCATACTGGTGTAAAACCCTGCATGCCGTGTATTATTTGGTTTTTTGTGTTAGTTATCCACATTAAGTTGATTCTTAGGTTGATGTTCAACGTAATGAGTTGCTATTAACTACTTTAATGATTTTTAGGGAAAAAAAAGATAGCATGTGTACAGGTGAAATTTATATATTTGCTAGAAATAAACAGCGTGTTAGGGAAGGTGCGAACAAGTCCCTGATATGAGATCATGTTTGTCATCTGGAGCCATGGAACAGGGTTCATCATGAGTCATCAACTTACCTTCGCCGACAGTGAATTCAGCAGTAAGCGCCGTCAGACCAGAAAAGAGATTTTCTTGTCCCGCATGGAGCAGATTCTGCCATGGCAAAACATGGTGGAAGTCATCGAGCCGTTTTACCCCAAGGCTGGTAATGGCCGGCGACCTTATCCGCTGGAAACCATGCTACGCATTCACTGCATGCAGCATTGGTACAACCTGAGCGATGGCGCGATGGAAGATGCTCTGTACGAAATCGCCTCCATGCGTCTGTTTGCCCGGTTATCCCTGGATAGCGCCTTGCCGGACCGCACCACCATCATGAATTTCCGCCACCTGCTGGAGCAGCATCAACTGGCCCGCCAATTGTTCAAGACCATCAATCGCTGGCTGGCCGAAGCAGGCGTCATGATGACTCAAGGCACCTTGGTCGATGCCACCATCATTGAGGCACCCAGCTCGACCAAGAACAAAACGGCCATCAACATCGAATACATGAAAGCCAGCATCCGGGCCAAGGTGGAGCACCCATTTCGCATCATCAAGCGACAGTTCGGCTTCGTGAAAGCCAGATACAAGGGGTTGCTGAAAAACGATAACCAACTGGCGATGTTATTCACGCTGGCCAACCTGTTTCGGGCGGACCAAATGATACGTCAGTGGGAGAGATCTCACTAAAAACTGGGGATAACGCCTTAAATGGCGAAGAAACGGTCTAAATAGGCTGATTCAAGGCATTTACGGGAGAAAAAATCGGCTCAAACATGAAGAAATGAAATGACTGAGTCAGCCGAGAAGAATTTCCCCGCTTATTCGCACCTTCCTTAGCACTGGTGTAATTTAATCACGCGATAATAAGGCGAATTGTTAATAGCCAAAGCATCTACGTACCCACACAACAGGCGAGCAGCCTAATTATAAAACGAATCTACCAATAACTGATCGCTCAGGTTATGTAGGTGGTGGGTATATAGTTTATTTTGTAAATCATGAGTATAGCTATGAACCATTATGATGATTTGCAGAGGTTTAAGGATAAGACCCGCAACCAAAAATACGAATTCAAGGATCTGTCGGCGCAGAACCTCTCTCCTGACCATGGAAGTTGGGCGATCATGAATCAGCTAGCTCCTGCAACAGAGGAGTCTAAACTGGCGATGGGTGGTCACGTTTCGCTGCCGCAACCGCAGGCTGTCGCCCCGGATGTCTTCGCGAGCGACGAACGTCATGAGCGCGTCGAAAGTATCGATACTATCGACAGTATTGAAAGCGCCGAAACCAGCACCGAAACCAGCACCGAAAGCGTTCTTCCTCCTGTCGACACAGACTTACCGGCGGTGACCGCCCCGTCTATTTTCCGTGAAGTTGCCGGACAACTTGCATCGCAATCGGCGGCACCCGTTGCGCCTTCTGCCCAACCGGCGGCTAACCCGGTTGTACCAACGACCACCACCGCACCTGCTCCGTCTGCGACAGCGCCTGCTGATTATTCCCGGCTGTTTGCAACGAAAGCGCCAGAAGCAAAACCCACCGTAGAAAAAAACCAACCTTTACAATCTTTGCTAGAAAGGATCGCTTCATGCCGTTGATTTGTGTTTGTTCACCGAAGGGTGGTGTTGGGAAAACGACGCTCACGGCTAATCTGGCTTACGCCCTTGCGCGTTCTGGCAGTAAGGTCCTGGCGCTGGATTTTGACGTGCAGAACGCACTGCGTCTGCACTTTGGCGTGCCGCTGTCTGACGAGCGCGGTTATGTCGCCAAATCAGCCGAGTCCTCGGACTGGAGTCAGTTCGTATTGACCGCAGGCGGGAATATCTTTGTGTTGCCTTATGGCGAAGCCAGCGAAGATCAACGCCTGGTATTTGAAGAACGTCTGACGAATGACGAACATTTTCTGATTCGTGGCCTCAACACGTTGCTGAATTATCCGGGCCTGATCATTGTGGCCGATTTTCCTCCCGGTCCCTCTGCTGCATTGAAAGCCATGTCGCGCCTGGCCGATCTGCATCTGGTCATCATGCAGGCAGATACCGCCTCTCTTTCCCTGTTGCCTCACGTTGAAAATCACCGTCTGACCGGGGATGTCCTCAATCGAAAAGCGGGCCATTACTTCGTGCTCAACCAGAGCGACAACCGTCGTCAGGTCAGCCGGGATGTCACCGCATTTATGGAACAGAAATTAGGTAATCAACTTTTAGGCGTTATTCATCGTGATGAAAGCGTCATAGAAGCGAATGCCTCGCAGCAGTCGGTTTTCGACTTTAGTCCTGCATCCGCCGCTGCATTCGATATCGAACTCATTGCAAAAAGAGTCGCCGGAATCTTAGGCGTAAAAATCGGAGACGGCACGGTTCACAGTAAACCGAAAATGTCTGGCTTCTAATTCGCGCAGGGCAACCTATGAAAAAGTTCCTTTATGTTTTGCTGGTACTGGCAATGCTACCTGTTGCGCTGCTGGTCATCATTACGCCTATGGACAGCCAGAAACAGTATATTTTTGGTCTGCTCAGTATCGGTGTGCTGTTTTTAATGGGGTTTAGCAAAAAACGCAGTGTGTCTGTCATTATGGTGGTCATGTCGATTTTATTATCGACGCGCTATATGTATTTCCGCCTGACGCAAACCCTGCATTTTAATTCCGAAATTGAAACCATTCTTGGGATGGGGCTGTTTCTGGCGGAGGTCTACGTCTGGGTCATGTTGCTGCTGAGCTATCTGCAGACGGTCTGGCCGTTAAAACGCGAAATTGTGCCGCTGCCGGATGATATGACCCAGTGGCCGACGGTGGATGTCTATATTCCTACCTATAACGAACCACTGGATGTGGTGCGTGATACGGTGCTGGCGGCGCAATGCATTGATTATCCTAGCGATAAGATGAATATCTACCTGCTGGATGACGGCAAACGCCGCGAGTTTGCTGTTTTTGCCGCAGACGTTGGCGTCGGGTACATCACGCGTAACGACAACAATCACGCCAAAGCCGGTAACCTCAACCACGCCATGAAGCTGACGCAGGGTGAGTTGATTACCGTGTTCGACTGCGACCACGTTGCGACACGCATCTTCCTGCAGGCGACGGTGGGTGGTTTCCTGAAAGATCCGAAACTGGCGCTGGTGCAGACACCGCACTATTTCTACTCGCCGGACCCGTTCGAGCGTAACCTCTCCGTTGGACGTAACATCCCTAACGAAGGGTCGCTGTTCTACGGACCGATTCAGCAGGGCAACGACAACTGGAACGCCACCTTTTTTTGCGGCTCCTGTGCGGTGATTCGCCGTAGCGCGCTGGAAGAGATTGGCGGTTTTGCCGTAGAAACCGTTACCGAAGATGCTCACACCGCACTCAAGTTGCAGCGCCGTGGTTGGGGCTCGGCATTCCTGGATATCCCACTGGCTGCCGGTCTGGCGACTGAACGTCTGGTGCTGCACGTTATCCAGCGTACCCGCTGGGCGCGTGGGATGACGCAGATTTTCCGTCTGGATAACCCGCTGTTTGGTCGCGGCCTGACTATCCAACAGCGCCTGTGCTATCTGAGCGCCATGCTTTACTACCAGTTCGCGCTGCCGCGTATTGCGTTTTTGACCGCGCCGCTGGCCTATCTGTTGTTTAACCTGAACATCATTCACTCCTCAGCGAGCCTGGTTTTCGCCTATGCGCTCCCGCATCTGTTCCTCGCGATTTACGTCAACTCGCGCATGAACGGGCGGCATCGCTATAGCTTCTGGGGGGAGATCTACGACCTGGTGCTGGCCTTCCACATTGCATTGCCGACTGTGGTGACGATGTTTTTCCCGAAACGCGGCAAATTCAACGTGACCGACAAGGGTGCGCTGCTGGACGTGGGGTACTTTGATTTTAGCGTGGTGCGCCCGCATTTGATTATCGCCCTGCTGCTGGCGGCCGGAGTGATTGCCGGTATCGTTCGCGCCTGTGCTCATGACTACTTTGGCGTGGATCCGCGCGTTATCGCCCTAAACGTCGGTTGGGGGTTGTACAGTCTGATCTTTCTGTTGGCCGCGATTGCCGTTGCGCGCGAAACCCGACAGACGCGCAAAACCATTCGTATTGATGCGGAAATCCCGGTACTGCTCCACCATGCCAGCGGCGTGGTGTCGCGCAGCCATACCGCTGACCTGTCGATGGGCGGCTGCCGTATTGTGGCACCGGATGATCGCCATCTCGATGATGAGATTGAAGAGATTGAGCTGCTGCTGCAATCCGGCGCGATCCTCATTCCGGTAAAAACCATCGCCACGGATGAAGAATCGATTCGTCTGATGTTTGAAGACATCCCGCTCGCCCGCCGTCGTGAACTGGTGCGCGTGGTGCTCTCCCGTGCGGATGCATGGATTCACCCACCGAAACCTCAGGACAACCCGTTCCGTTCGTTGGGAACCATTATGCGTTGTGTGTTTGACCTCTTCTGGCTGACCTGGAAAGACCGTCGAGAAAATCGCCGTTTGCGCGCCAGCCAGGACCAGGCCGCTTCCCAGGAGGAGGGCAACGCATGAAACGTCTGACAACACTGGCTGTGCTGGTCGGCGCACTTTTTATGATGCCGCTGCATGCCGAAGACACCTCCATCGAGTCGCTACTGAAATTAAACGAGCCGGCGGAGACGCCACCCGTGCCGCCGCCGGGCGCACCGGTATTTATTCCTTCGGTGGTTAACAGCATCAGTCTCGCGCAGATGGGTTTCCCGGAAGGGATTTCCCTGACGGGTGGTCAGTTCCAGGGGGGCGCCTCCTTTACCCTGCCCGTGGACCAGGTGATTACCACGGCGCGCCTTGAACTGAACCTGAAAGTGTCGCCCGCGATGGTGGCGCGCAATGCCACCATGCAGTTGATGCTAAATGGTCAGCCGCTGGGGACGGTACCGCTGACCGTGACCGACAGCGACACCGCGCGTTATCAGTTGGATATTCCCTCCGCACTGATGGTGTCGAGCAACAACCTGAGCTTTAAAATCAACGATGGCGATGCCATGCAGTGCCAGCGCGACCTGAGCGATAAATATCGCGTCACCATCATGGCGGATTCCCGTTTCGAGCTGGAAGGGCAGCAACTGGACATTGGCGCTGATTTAAGCCACTTCCCGCGCCCGTTCTTTGACAGCATGCAAATGACCCCGGCGGCGATCGCCATGGCTTTCCCGGCGAAGCTCAGTGGCGATACCTTAAGCGCCAGTGCGCTGATCTCATCGTGGATGGGGATCCAGGCAGACTACCGTGGCGTGTCGTTTGCCGCCTATCATGACCGCTTGCCGGAAAAGAACGGCATCCTGATTGGTCATCCGGGCGAGCAAATTGGTGGCCTGACGCTGCCGGCTACCGAGCAGCCGCTACTCAAAGTGGTCGATAACCCGGCAAACCCGGTTTATAAGCTGCTGCTGGTGGTGGGTAAAGATGATGCCAGCCTGCGTGCGGCGGCATGGCGTTTAACCCGTGGCAATTTCGCCATGCAGACGCCGTCGGTGGATGTCACCACCCAAACGATCCCGGCGAGTAAACCTTACGATGCGCCGCGCTGGATCCCTACCGATCGTCCGGTAAAACTGTCAGAACTGATCCGTAAAGATCAGAGCCTGACCACCACGGGGCTGTGGCACGATGCGTTGCGCGTAGCATTCCGTGCGGCACCGGATCTGTTCCTGTGGGATGGCGAAACGATTCCTCTGCACATTGGTTACCGTTTCCCGACGGAAAGCTGGATTGATGAAGACCGTTCGTGGCTCAGCATGACCATGAACGATACTTTCCTGCATAACCTGCCGGTGAATAAGCAGGGGGCGCTGGAAACGTTGTGGCATAAGCTTGGCGGTGATGCGCGCCAGGAGAAGTTTGATATGCCGCTGGAGCCGTACATGATCTATGGCGACAACCAGCTCTCGCTGTACTTCAACATTCAACCCAAGGCGAGCGCCCCGTGTAGCGTGCTGCTGAACAATAACATTAAGAGCCGTATCGAAGACGACTCGTGGATTGATCTCAGCCATACGCGTCACTTCGCGCTGTTGCCGAACCTCTCTTATTTTGTGGGCGCGTCCTTCCCGTTCACCCGGCTTGCGGATTATTCGGAAACGGTGCTGATGCTGCCGGAAAAACCGACTGAAACGCAGATTGCCACGCTTTTAGATATGGCGGCACGTTCCGGTAACGCGACGGGAACGGCGCTGGGCCGCAACCGCGTGTTGCTCGGCGTACCCACTGGCGGGGCGGGTGTTGAACTGCTAAACGACCGCGATGTGCTGGCGGTCACGGGCCTGGATCAGCATGACTTTAACCGCGCGATCCTCAATACCTCGCCGTTTGTGATGCACGACTCGACGTTGGGCGTACGTGAGCCAACGACCTGGGAGCGTATCAAACGCTGGATAGCAGGGGACTGGGCATCAGACGGGCTGGAAGCCGACCGCTACTTCTCCTCCAACGAAGCTTGGCGCGGGTTTGTCAGCTTCCGTTCACCGTGGAATAACGATCGTCTGGTGGTACTGGCTATCGGCAGCAATGACGAGCAGCTCTCACGTCTGCACGGTGACCTCGCCTCAGCGAAAATTAACGCCGGGATCCGTGGCGACGCAGCGGTGATCACCAATGAGAACGGCGTGCGCAGCTTCCGCGTGGGTGAGCAGTTCCCGAGTGGCGAGATGCCAACGCAAATGCGGGTGATTTGGTATGCAAATCAGCACTCGGCGCTGCTGGCGATTTTAGGGCTGCTATTTGGTTGTATCGTTGGCTCGGTGCTCTTTGTCTGGCTGAGAAACCGCGCGAAACGACGTCTGGATTTGGACAACCGCAAATAAGAGGGTGACAAGAATGATGATAAAAACCGCCCGCCGTTTGACGACGCTGTGCCTGTCCAGCGCGCTCACTTTCGGTATACCAGGGCTGGCCCATGCCGCCGCGAATGATGCCGCGCTTAAAGCCTTATTTGACCAGGCGAATTACTGGCATGAGAAATCCCACGATGACCTGGCGATGGAGTCGCTGCGTAAAGTGTTGATGGTGGATGCCAATAACACCCAGGCGATGTACCTGATGGCGTTATGGGCGCAGCAAAATGGCGATCTGCAAGTCTCGTCCCAGTGGCGTTCGCGGCTGGCGCAGGTTTCTCCTGACGATCCGGGGTTGCAGGCGCTGGATAATGCCAAACAACTGACGCAGGTTCCGCAGGGGCAATTGAGCCTTGCCCGCCAGCAGGCGCGCAGCGGTAACGTACCGGCGGCGCTGGCGACCTGGCGCAGCATGTTTAACGGCGATACGCCGCCACCCAGCCTCGCCCCTGAGTACTACCAGACGATGGCGGGAGATAAAACTCTTTATCCGCAGGCCGTGTCGCAACTGAAAAATTTCGTGATGCATAACCCGCAGGATACCTCGGCGCGCATTGCACTCGGCAAAATCCTGACCTGGCGTGAAGAGACACGCCGCGACGGCATTTTGTTGCTCGAACCGATGGCCAGCGGCAGTAAAGAGGCCGATGACGGGTTGCGTCAGGCGCTGTTATGGCTGGGGCCGCAGGCAGGCGATGAGCGCTTCTACGACACCTGGCTACAGCGGCATCCGCAGGATACTGATGTCCAAAACTATTACCGTAAAAATGTCGGCGGCGCGGCGAAAGGCGCGGGCTATACCGCGCTGAACAGCGGTGATAACAGTGCGGCAAAAAACAAATTTGAGCAGGTGCTGCAAACCAACCCTAACGATGCTGACGCCCTTGCCGGGATGGGCTACATCGCCCAGCGTAGCGGTGATTACAAAGCGGCGGCACAGTATCTGAATCGGGCAGCCAGTCAGGGCGGGGATGCTTCTGATGAGCGTAAAAATCAGGCCGCAGACGCGGCGTTTTACGGTCAGCTCGCCCAGGCTCAGCAGGCATTGAAAGAGGGTAATATTAGCCAGGCGCTGGCGCTTTCGGCCCCGCTGGCACAAGAGAGCGGGGAGCGTGGCACGGCAGGAAAACTGTTCCGTGCTTCTGTACTGCGGCAGAACAAAGACTTTTCGCAGGCCGAACAGACCCTGCGAGGTCTTCTCAACGAGCAGCCGCAGAACGCCCCGGCAAGGGAAAACCTCTATTACGTCCTGCGCGACCAGAATAAAACGGAAGAAGCGCAGGCGATGCTGCGCACTTTACCCGCCAGCCTGCAGGAAAAACTGCAGCCGCGTGTGGTCGCGGGGGCGCCTGGCGATCCGATTCGCCGTCAGGCACAGCAACTGGTCCAGGCCGGTAATACTGACCAGGCGATTTCGGTACTGCGCCAGGGCGTTGCCCGCGTGCCGGATGATCCGTGGTTGCGTCTTGACCTTGCCCGCCTGCTGCAAAAATCCGGGCAGGAAGGTGAAGCGGCCACGGTGATGATCCCGGCGGGTCGCGATGGTGCTAACAGCAATTCACTGTACGCCGCTGCGCTCTATGCCAGCGAAAGCGGGGCCTGGCAGCAGGCCAACTCTCTGCTGGCGCGTATTCCGCCGTCCAGCCGTAATAGCCAGATGCGCGATCTGGCGGAAAGTGTGAATTACAACCTGCAAATGGCGACGGCAGAACGTTACCTTTCACAAGGGAACATGACCGCGGCGTCCAATACGCTGAAAGCGCTGGCCAGTCAGCCGCCGAAAAGCCCGGTCGATGCAGGGAAACTGGCGCGGATGCTTGCCCGTTCGGGTGACATCACCACCGCCGTATCGCTGGTGCGCAACAGTATTAAAGATGGCGTAGAAGGCAACGCCGGGGATTATGCCGATCAGATAGCGGTACTGAACCAGGCGGGGCTTACTCAGGAAGCGCAAACCCTGATGTCGAACCCGGAGCTACAGGCGCGCAGTACGCCTGCTCAGCTTGCGGGGATCCGCAATGGCTACGTGATTAATGAAGCCGACAAACTGCGTGAAGAGGGCAACTACGCCGCGGCGTATGACAAGCTGATCCGTGCGCTGCAAAGCGACCCGCAAAACACCGATTTGATGTTCGCCATGGGCCGTCTGTACCAGACAGGCAAAATGAACAAAGAAGCGGGCGTGCTCTATGACTACCTGATGACCCGTGATACCGAGGATCAGGCGGCACGTGTGGGGGCTATCGACGTTGCGCTGTCCGAGAATAACGTGCAGAAAGCTACTACCCTTGCCAGCGGTCTGCGTAGCGACAGCTCACCGGAACGCATGCTGTTGCTGGCGCGTCTGGAAGAGGCAAAAGGCAACCACCAGCAGGCGATGACCTACTTACGTAGCGCACGCGGCAAGCTGGTGGGGCTGGAGTCGTCTAATAGCGCCGCTACGCCGACGATTGGCGGCATACTGTTGGCAGATAATCCGTTTACTACCACCAGTAAAACGCCGCCGCAGTCGAGTTCTCCACAGGCGTTGTACGGCACTATTCTGCCGTGGCAGGTCGCGCAAGTGGCTCGTGAGCCGGGGAGCAGTTTACCGGGCACAACCCGTACCGATTTGCCGGTCGAGACCGCGCAAAGCCGCACGCTGCGTCAGGTTGATAACATGATGCAGGAGCTTGATGAGAAGAAAGGGATGTGGTTGCAGGGCGAGGTCGATATCCGTGGCCGTGACGGTGAGTCGGGCACCAGTAAACTGACCGAAGCCAAAACGCCGCTGACCTGGTCAAGTTCGCCGTTTGGTGAGTCGCGCTTCGAGTTTACCGCCACGCCGATCACCCTGAGTGCCGGGAGTGCTTCTGGCGATGCCTGGCGACGCTATGGCTCGAACCCGCTGGCGAATGCGGCATCAAATTTAGCATCGACAATCAATAATGAGATCAATTCGCTGGCGAGCATGACAGCAGATCAGAAAGCGCAATATTTGGTGTTGCATCCGGCTGCCGCTGCATTGGATGGGCTTAGCGAGGTCTCTTCGGCCGATTTTGGTCAATTCACATCGAGAGGTTTGACGAACCTTGCCGCGCTAAATGCCGCAGAGGGGGGGGCGCTACGAAACTATCTGAACCGTTCCTCACTAAAGGCTGACGTCTCGCAGCCAGGCGATGTTTCAACAGACTCGCAAAATGGGAACGGTGTAGAGCTTAATATGGCGCTTAGCGGTGACAGCTATCGCCTGGATATTGGCAGCACGCCGCTGGGCCAGGATCTGAATACACTGGTCGGTGGGGTGAAATGGTCACCTAAGTTATCTAACTACCTCTCATTGATCTTCACCGGCGAGCGCCGCGCCGTGACTGATAGTTTGCTCTCGTATGTTGGTTTGAAAGACGCTTACTCAGGCAAAACCTGGGGCCAGGTGACTAAAAACGGCGGTACCGTGCAATTAAGCTATGACGACGGTGACGCAGGCTTCTTCGTTGGCGGTGGTGGTTACAGTTACATTGGTGAAAATGTGGCGAGCAACACCAGTATGAACGCAGACGCCGGAGTCTATCTGCGCCCATGGCATGATGATTTCCGTCAACTGCAAACAGGTTTAAGCGTCAGTTGGATGGATTTCTCGAAAAACCTCAGTTACTTCACTTTCGGGCAGGGCGGCTATTTTAGCCCCCAAAATTATGTCAGCGTGTCATTGCCAGTTGATTTTTCACAGAAAATTGACAACTGGAAGCTTAGCCTTGGAGGCTCTGTGGGGTATCAATCCTACACCCAGGATGCTAGCAATTACTTCCCGACAGACTCCGCAATGCAAAGCGCTTTAACAGATTACGTGAAAACTGGTTTTGCAAAAGAAGCGCAGTACGGCAGCAAATCGCAAAACGGGATTGGCTATACCTTCCGGGCAGGGATTGATTACAACCTGAACAAGAACATGACCGTCGGCGGTAGGGTCGGTTACGACACCTTTGGCGACTATAACGAAAGTACTGCCGGGATCTGGTTCCGCTATATGTTGGGAGATAAATAATGACGTCGAGTACGGCTAATCCTTTACTGCTGTCTTATTTTCAACGGCAGCAAACGCCGGCCGGTTGGTTTGACCTGCTGTCGGTAATGGTTGATGGCATGGTGAGAAACGTGGGGGAAGCGGAAAGCCAACCCTTCTTGCGCCAGATGGGGGCATCGCTGGCGGAACGTTTTCCTCTGCCTGCCTCACAAACCATCGGCGAACTCGAAACCAACATCAACGCGCTGCTTGCGGAGTTTAATTGGGGCTATATTGATATTGATGCCAGCGAAGAGGGATTATCGTTCCGCCATCAGGGGTTACCGGTCTCCCGGGATGAGAACAGCCAGACGCGTTGGTGTTACGCATTTTGCGCCATACTGGAAGGGCTTTATTCCCGTTGGCTGCAGGGACAGGGCGGGCAATCGCATCTCGCTTTTAGCCGCGAACGGCTTTACTCCGTATCGGACGTTGTGTTCCGCTACGCTAACCCACAATGAGTCTGAGTATGTTTAAACGCGTTTTCGCCATGATGGTGATGATGGTTAGTGTGCTTTTTTCCTCGTTTTCACAGGCGGGACAGGCCTGGGAAGCGTACAAAGCGCGCTTTCTGATGACGGATGGCCGTATTGTTGATACCGGCAATAAAAACGTCTCTCACACGGAAGGCCAGGGTTTCGCCATGCTGATGGCGGTGGCCAGCAATGATAAAGCGGCGTTTGACCGCATCTGGGGATGGACAGATAAGACGCTCAGGAACAAGGACAATGGTCTGTTCTACTGGCGTTTTAATCCCGTCGAGCCGGATCCGATTGCCGATAAGAATGACGCAACGGATGGCGATGCGTTAATTGCATGGGCGTTGTTAAAAGCCAGTCAGCGCTGGAATGATAACAGCTATGCCACCGCATCGGATGCCATTACCCAGGCGATGATTAAACATACGGTGATCAATTATGCGGGTTATCGGGTGATGCTGCCGGGGGCGAAGGGGTTCAATCTCAACAGTTATGTGAACCTGAACCCGTCCTATTTTATCTTCCCGGCATGGAAAGCGTTCGCCAACCGTAGCCATCTGGTGGTCTGGAATGATCTGATCCGTGATAGCACTACACTGCTTGGCAAAATGGGCTGGGGTCAATCGCATTTGCCTACCGACTGGGTATCACTGTCGGCGGATGGCAAACTGAGCCCTGCTAAAGAGTGGCCGCCGCGCATGAGTTTCGACGCCATTCGTATTCCGTTGTATCTCTCATGGTGGAACCCGCAAAGTTCGCTGCTGACGCCGTGGCGCAACTGGTGGCAGGGTTATGATCGTAGCCGCACCCCGGCCTGGGTGAACGTTACAACCAACGATACCGCCCCGTACAATATGAATGGCGGTTTGCTGGCGGTACGTGATTTGACGATGGGTCAAACGTCTGGCGAGCCGCAAATCAACGCACAGGATGATTATTATTCTGCCAGTCTGAAAATGTTGGTCTGGCTGGCACAGCAGCAACAGTAATTTTCCGCTTTTCCTGGTGATATCTCCTCACCCTCTCCCTTGAGGGGTGAGGAATCCCCACAAAAATGCGAGCACGAACGGTCCCCTCTCCTCTTTGGGGAGAGGGCCAGGGCGAGGGGAAATAACCTACTGCGGATAGGGCACCCAGTCGCCGCCGTTCAGCCGAACATACGGCTTATTCTGGTACTGAATCACCACGGCGTTAGCATTTTCTGAAATCCCCCTTTTAACCATGAGAATCAGACAATGAAAGCAAAAAAATTAGCCGCATTAATAGTTACAACATACATTAGCTTTATTTCAACGGCACACGCTTCAGCACCTCAGCCGGTATTCAGCCCGGAGCAGGAAGCTCGTATCGGCGAAATCGCTGCCGACTATCTGGTATCTCACCCGGAGATTCTGGTGACCGTCAGTAATAAGCTGCAGGAACAGCAGGAAACACGTAAGCAGAAGATGTTTGCACTCAACGTCATGGAGAATCAGGCGAACCTTCTGCATGATCCGGACACCCCGGCTTGCCATTGTGGCGATGCTTCTTGCTCCGGCAGAGCCGTGGCTGATGCCATGCAGTTCAAGTACCTGGCTGCGTAATACAGCCCGTCTGCCGTCTGGCTTTTCAGGACGGTTTTTCCAGTATTTGTAGCTGCTGCGATGAACCCCGAACACATGGCAGAGAGTGGCCACAGGATAACGCGCCCTGAGTTTCCCGATTATCGAGAACTGTTCAGGGAGTCTGACATCAAGAGCGCGGTTGTAGATTCAATTGGTCAACGCAACAGTCATGTGAAAACATGTAGTTGCGGAGGATTGTTGGATGAGACGGACATTTACAGCAAAGGAAAAAACATCTGTTTTTGAACTGTGGAAGAACGGAAAAGGCTTCAGTGAGATAGCTAATATCCTGGGTTCGAAACCAGGAACCATCTTCACGATGTTAAGAGATACTGGCGGCATAAAACCCAATGAGCGCAAGCGAGCTGTTGCTCACCTGACGCTGTCTGAGCGCGAGGAAATACGAGCCGGTCTGTCAGCTAAAATGAGCATTCGAGCCATCGCTACAATGCTGAATCGTAGCCCTTCGACAATCTCACGTGAAGTCCAGCGTAATCGTGGCAGGCGCTATTACAAAGCCGTTGATGCGAATAACCGGGCCAACAGGATGGCTAAAAGACCAAAACCGTGCTTACTGGATCAGAATATGCCGTTGCGAGAGCTTGTTCTGGAAAAGCTTGAGATGAAGTGGTCCCCAGAGCAAATATCAGGATGGTTAAGGCGAGCGAAACCGCGTCAAAAAACACTACGAATATCACCTGAGACAATTTATAAGACGCTTTACTTTCGTAGTCGTGAAGCGCTACACCACCTGAACGTACAGCATCTGCGCCGATCGCACAGCCTCCGTCATGGCAGGCGCCATACTCGCAAAGGTGAAAGAGGCACTATCAACATAGTGAACGGAACGCCAATCCACGAACGTTCCCGGCATATCGATAACAGACGCTCTCTGGGACACTGGGAAGGCGATTTAGTCTCGGGTACAAAAAACTCTCATATAGCCACACTTGTAGACCGAAAATCACGTTATACGATCATCCTGAGACTCAGGGGCAAAGACGCTTTATCAGTGAATCAGGCTCTTACAGATAAATTCCTGAGCCTACCACCTGAACTCCGGCGATCACTGACATGGGACAGAGGAATGGAGCTGGCCAGACATCTGGAATTTACTGACAGCACAGGAGTTAAAGTTTACTTCTGCGATCCTCAGAGCCCCTGGCAGCGGGGAACAAACGAGAACACTAATGGGCTAATCCGACAGTACTTTCCCAAAAAGACATGCCTTGCCCAATATACTCAGCATGAGCTGGATCAGGTTGCAGCTCAGCTAAACAACAGACCGAGAAAGACACTGAAGTTCAAAACACCTAAAGAGATAATTGAAAGGGGTGTTGCGTTGACAGATTGAATCTACAGTAGCCTTTTTTAATATTTCATTTTCCATTTCAATACGTTGTAGCTTTTTCCTGAGCTCACGGATTTCAATTTGTTCCGGGGTAATGGGGGAGGCTTTTGGTGTTTTGCCCTGCCGTTCATCACGTAATTGTTTCACCCATCGCGTCATTGTGGAAAGGCCGACATCCATAGCGCTGGCTGCATCTGCCACGGTGTAGTTCTGGTCAACGACCAGTTGAGCGGATTCGCGTTTAAACTCTGCGCTGAAATTTCTTTTTTTCATTATGACACCTGTGTTGTTCTGAGGTGAGCATATCACCTCTGTTCAGGTGGCCAAATTCAGTAAACCACTTCATCTGACGACGGATTGCCTCCCTTTACCTCGGTGCATAGCCCTCTTCCGCCAGTGTTTTCATATGAATGGACTAGGAAATAAATTATGCTGACTCATTATTTCTGGCCATAAAGGTTCTGGCAGTGCCATCTTTCGGGTCAACAAAGGTAATATCTTCAGGATCACGACGAGGGCTGGCCAATGACAGAAATATTACGGGTTCTTCAAGAAGGGTTGGTAATGCATGGACAACATTACGCTCGAAAAAAAGCACGTGGCCGGGGGCAAATTCGGCTTCGTCACGAGGATCTTCCATCCAGAGCGTCCCCATGAATCCCTGAATAACCTGACGCCGGAGGATCACCTGCTGATGGCTGAAAAACCGGAACTCTCAAAAAGTGCGTGGAACTAAAACAGGTGTGCATTACTCCACCTCATGTTGAAGAGACCAGACTGCATCAGAAAATTGCACCATAACTGAGCAAGCCGCATCCCATTGGTGCAAAAGTGTCTCCAAAAATAAATAATCCATTGATTTAACTGTGCTTTAAAAATGGCATGAATTTTTCATGTCGGGTATATGCAAGCAGGGGCAACCCTTAAGCCTTGAATCCATTAAATATCGACAGGTAATGAAGCCTGATTGTCCTAATAAGGACAATCAGGCTTTTTTATTAATGCAGAGAGCAAACATACGTGCAAACTATTGATATTGGAATTTTGCTTTCCACAGAAGGTACCTACAGCCACCTGGCGAACAGCACACTGCTTGGTGCGCGCCATGCCTTAGAGGAAATCAATGCCGATCCTGCTTATCCTTTTCAGCTGCGGGCCCGACATATCAACCCTGCGGGTGAACTCGCAGCCTACAGTGAAGCGGTGAGCACCTTTATCGCTCACGGCATCCGCCATATCTTCGGAACCATTACCTCTGCCAGTCGGAAGGAGATTATCCCGGACCTGGAGCAGCATAACCTGCTGCTGTGGTATGGCTGTCCTTACGAGGGGTTCGAGAGCTGCGAGCAGGTCGTATATCTGGGCGGTTGTCCGAACCAGACTCTGCTGCCACTCCTGCGGCTGGCGCTGGATATGTTCGGAAATCGCTCCTGGCTGATCGGCTCTAACTACGTCTGGGGCTGGGAAAGCAATCGTATCGCCCGTGAGGTAGTGGAAGGTTCCGGCGGTACGGTGGTGGGCGAAAAATATCTGCACCTGAGAAACAGCAACGTGACCGAGTTGATTGAGGCGATTCTCAGCACAGAGGTAGATTTTGTGCTCAATAACCTGGTAGGCGAAACCTCTTATGCGTTTCTGCGCGCACTGGACGAGGCCTGTCTTCGCGATCGGCGGACGTTAGCGGTGCTCAGCTGTAATTTTACCGAAGCCGAAGTCGCCGAAGTCGCGCCACTAAGGGCGGTACGTTTGCTTTCCTGCGGACCGTTTTTTGAGAGCGTCGATCTCGATTTTTGCGCGCGGCAGCACCTGCAACATGGCGTACAGCGCATCTCCCACTACTATATCGGCGGCTGGCGGGCAGTAAGGCTGTTTGCCAATAGCCTGCGCGAGGCCGGAAACAGCGAGCCGGGTGCGGTGCTGGCGGCACTGCATCGTCAGCACGACGTTGATTCTCCGGGCGCTCGCTCAGTAATGGCTCGAAACAACCACGCCTGTTTGCCCTGCTACATCGCTGAGTTGCAACAAACTTGCTTTCAGATACTGCATCGCGAACCGCTGCCGGTTATGCCCGATCCCTATCTCTCCGCGACCGAGCTACGTGAAAGCCGAACGGTTGCAGCCAGACCTGCTCTGAGGATTGTTAAATGAAAACGCTGCTGTCCCCGGATTTAGATGCTCAGCCGCTCCTGCTGGTAGACTGTGAAGCAAGGAGTCGCGAAGCGCTGGAAAAAAACCTGACGCGGATGGGTATCCGCTGGCATCACCTGACCGGAGATGAGGCTTTACCTCCTCTCACCCCCTGTGCAGTACTGGTGGAACTGGAGGCATTCGCCAGCCCGCTAACCCTGAGCCAGATCAATCTGGCGGGAATACCGGTGATCGCGCTGACCTCACATGAGGGACTTTACCAGGTACAGCGCGCGCTGGAGTTAGGGGCAACAGCGCTCCTTACCAAGCCTATTACACAGCGAGCCATCTATACCACCCTGATGATGGCAGTGGGGCTGCGTCAGCAGTTGCATGACATTCAACAGCAACAGATGCTACTGCGCCAGCGTCTGGCAGCAATGCCGCAGATTACCCAAGCTCTGGCGGCCCAGATGCAAGCGGAAAGTATTGATGAACAACAGGCATGGGTTCGCCTGCGCTCGGAATCAATGTGTACGAACCAGTCGGTGGCACAGGTGGCGCAGAAGTGGCTGCTACGAATGTCGTCCGGCAAGCGGGGAGCACAATGAATAGAGTCGGATATTTTCTGCGCCGGCCAGCCCTGCTGCTCTCGCTGCTGTTTATTCTCCTGGTGGTGATGAGCGCGCTGTTTGCCCCCTGGCTCACCCCCTTCGATCCCGATGAACAGTTTGTCGAGGGACTGAGCCTGGAAGGCGCACCGCTTTCTCCCAACAGCACTTACTGGCTGGGAACCGATCTGCTGGGACGCGATCTCTTCTCGCGTTTAATTTACGGAGCTCGTACTTCGTTACTCATCGGTGTTGTCGCCAACGGCACTGCAGTACTGATCGGCGTCCTGGTAGGGCTTAGCGCAGGTTATCTGCAGGGGCGTATCGGAGGGCTGCTGATGCGCTTTACCGATCTGATGATGGCGTTTCCCGCACTGCTGCTGGCGATTGCCCTGGCGGCGATTTTCCAGCCAAGTGTCTGGATCGTGTCCCTGGTGATCGCCATGGTGAACTGGGTGCAGATCGCCAGGGTTATCTACGCCGAAACTAGCGCGCTTAGCGCCCGCGACTTTATCGCCGTGGAACGCACCCTGGGGGCCGGAACGTTGCGTATTCTCGGCGTGCATTTAATTCCACATCTGGCGCCAACGGTGCTGGTCTGGGCCACACTAGGCATCTCCACCACAGTCCTGCTGGAAGCTACTCTATCGTTCCTCGGGGTGGGGGTACAGCCGCCAACGCCGAGTTGGGGCAACATCATCTTTGAAAGCCAGAGCTATTTTACTTCGGCTCCCTGGCTGGTGTTCTTTCCCGGCGCGGCGATTGTGCTGCTGTCGCTCTCTTTCAATATCGCTGGTGACGCCCTGCGCGACGCCCTCGATCCCGGCTTAAAAGGACGAAACTAATGCTATTTCTGGGAAAACGTCTGTTGCATGCCGGGCTGATCCTGCTTGGCGTTACGTTGATCTGCTATTTGCTGCTGTTTATGTTGCCCGCCGATCCAGCGCGCCAAATCGCCGGGCGCAGTGCCACGCCGGAAGTAGTCGAAAACATCCGCCATCAGTTGGGGTTGGATCTGCCGTTTTATCAGCAATATTGGCGTTATCTGCAGGGGCTGCTGCACGGCGATCTGGGACGCTCGTTTATTCAGCGCAGCGAAGTGAGTGAACTGGTTTCCGCCCGTATCGGGCCGTCACTGCAGCTGATGGCGGCGGGTATTCTCTGCGAGTTGGTACTGGGGATCGCCCTCGGCACCCTGGCGGCGTTAAAACGCGGCGGGCTGGCGGACCGGCTTCTGATGGCGCTCTCCTTTATCGGTGTTTCGGCGCCGCAGTTCATCGCCGCGATGCTTTTTCTCTATCTTTTCGCCGTGGTACTCAACTGGTTCCCGATGGGAGGCTATGGCGGCTTCAGCCATCTGGCGCTACCGGCGCTAACCCTCGGCCTGCTCGGCAGCGGCTGGTATTCACGCATGTTGCGCTCGTCGATGATTGAGGTGCTGCATCAGGATTTTATCCGTACCGCGCGGGCCAAAGGGCTGGGCCGAACCCGCGTACTGCTGCGTCACGTGCTGCCGAATGCCGTGCTGCCGCTAATTCCGATGATAGGCATTGATATCGGCATTTTTATGGGCGGACTGGTGGTAGTCGAATCGGTCTTTGGCTGGCCGGGTATCGGTCAGCTGGCCTGGCAGGCGATTCAACAGGTGGATATCCCGGTGATTGTCGGGGTAACCACCGTGTCAGCGGTTGCCATTGTTGGCGGCAAC
This sequence comes from Enterobacter ludwigii, assembly GCA_023023105.1. Taxonomy (NCBI): domain Bacteria; kingdom Pseudomonadati; phylum Pseudomonadota; class Gammaproteobacteria; order Enterobacterales; family Enterobacteriaceae; genus Enterobacter; species Enterobacter ludwigii. The sequence continues at coordinate 90,395 of CP083825.1, forward strand.
CTTATTGCGGATCTGGTGCTGCCGTGGGTCGATCCGCGCATTGATGTCAAAAAGTAGCAGGGGAAGATGATGAAAAATGCGTTATTGACAATGGCGGTGGCCGCGGCCTGTTTCTCTTATGGCGCGCAGGCTGACGAGAAGACCGGCGGCGATATCGTGGTGACCTACCAGAACGACGTGGCGACCCTCGATCCGGCCATTGGCTATGACTGGCAAAACTGGTCGATGATCAAAAGCCTGTTCGACGGCCTGATGGACTATCGTCCCGGCACCACCGAGTTGGTGAACGACCTGGCGGAGAGCTACGCCATTTCCGAGGACGGCAAGGTCTACACCTTTGTGCTACGCAAAGGGGTGAAATTCCACAACGGCCGCGAGGTCACGGCGGCGGACGTGAAATATTCTCTGGAACGCACAGTCAACCCGAAAACCCAAAGTCCGGGCGCCGGGTTCTTCAGTCCCATCGCGGGCTATGACGAGGAGGCCAGCGGTAAAAGCACGACCCTGAGCGGTATCGAGGTCGTCGACGATCATACGGTAAAAATCACTCTGAAAGAGCCCAACGCCACCTTCCTGCATGTGCTGGCGCTGAACTTTGCCTCGGTGGTTCCCCGTGAGGAGGTGGAGAAATGGGGCGCCGACTTCGGCAAGCATCCGGTCGGCAGCGGCGCGTTTGAGCTCCAGGAGTGGAAGCTGGGCCAGGAGCTGATCTTCCGCAAAAACCCGAACTACTTTAAAGCCGGCGTGCCGCGGCTGGATCACATAAAGTTCGAAATGGGACAGGATCCCTCGGTCGCTCTGCTGCGGCTGGAAAAAGGCGAAGTGGATATTGCCGGCGACGGCGTACCGCCCGCACAGTTTCTGTCGTTTAAAAACAACCCGGCCTATAAGGGCCTGATGGTCACCGGCGACCAGTTGCAGACCGGCTACGTGACGATGAAAACCACGCTGCCGCCTTTCGATAATCTCAAAGTCCGCCAGGCGGTGAACATGGCGGTCAACAAAGATCGCATCGTGCGCATCATTAATGGACGCGCGGCGCCGGCCAACCAGCCACTGCCACCCGCCATGCCCGGTTATGACAAGGCATATCAGGGTTTCAGCTACGACCCGGCAAAAGCGAAGCAACTGCTCAGCGAAGCGGGTTTCCCCAACGGTTTTGCTACCGAACTGTACGTGATGAATACCGATCCGCAGCCGCGTATCGCCCAGTCTATCCAGCAGGATCTGGCCAAAGTGGGCATCCACGCCAGCATCAAATCCCTGGCGCAGGCGAATGTGATTGCGGCGGGCGGCTCCGCCAGCCAAGCGCCGATGGTCTGGTCCGGCGGCATGGCGTGGATCGCCGATTTCCCGGATCCCTCCAACTTCTATGGCCCGATCCTCGGCTGCGCCGGGGCGGTAGAGGGCGGCTGGAACTGGGCGCGCTACTGCAACAAAGCGCTGGACGCGCAGGCGGCCGCGGCGGACAGCATGGTGAAACCCGACCAGCAGGACGCGCGCATTGAAGCCTGGCGCAAAATCTTCATCACTGCAATGGATGACGCGCCCTGGGTGCCGGTATTCAACGAGAAGCGCTACACCGTACATTCCGCACGCATGGGGGGCGAGGACGCTCTGTATGTCGATCCAGTGCATGTACCAGTCAACTACGACTATATCGGACTGAAATAATTTGATGGCGCCGGGATGGCGCCGCTGCTTAAAGGAGAGTCAGGATGTGCCAAAATTGTCTGGTGAAGACCATTCATCATGCTCAACATCATTTCGGCTGGGATAACAGCCTGAGCCCGGTCCTGCACGTAGCTTCCGGCAGCCAACTGGAGTTTCACTGCCTGGATGCGGCTAACGGCTGGTTCAACGCCGGTTCTACCGCAGCGGATATCCCAACGCTGCCGTTTGATAAGCTCAACCCGGTCAGTGGCCCGGTCTATGTGGAAGGCGCTCAGCCGGGCGATGCGCTAAAGGTGACGCTGGAATCCTTTCGTCCCAGCGGCTTTGGCTGGACTGCGAATATCCCGGGCTTCGGCCTGCTGGCCGATCAGTTTTCTGATCCGGCGCTGACGCTGTGGCAATATGACCGCCAGGGCTTAACCCCCTGCGCCTTTGGCCGATATGGCCGCGTACCGCTGAAACCCTTCGCCGGTACCCTCGGCGTCGCTCCCGCCGCCGCGGGCCATCATTCGGTGGTGCCGCCGCGCCGCGTGGGCGGCAATCTGGATATTCGCGATCTGGCCGCTGGCTGCACATTATGGCTACCGGTGGAAGTAGAAGGCGCGTTGTTTTCTATTGGTGACACCCACGCCGCGCAGGGCGATGGTGAAGTCTGCGGCACGGCGATTGAAAGCGCGATGGACGTGGTGGTGAAGCTGGAAGTGGTTAAAGATATGCCGCTGAAAACGCCGCGTTTCGCCACCCCTGGCCCAGTGACCCAACATCTGGATCGGCACGGCTACAGCGCCTTCACCGGCATTGGCCCTGACCTGATGACCGCCGCCCGCGACGCGGTAAGCTATACCATCGATGCGCTGTGCCGCGAACAAGGGATGTCGGCGGAAGAGGCCTATATGCTCTGCTCCGTGTGCGGCGATCTGCGCATCAGCGAAATCGTCGATCGGCCTAACTGGGTGGTGTCGTTCTATTTTCCCAACAGCGTGTTTAATTAGGAGCGTTATGTCAGCAGTCCTATTTCCGGCGCCGCTGCTCTCGGTCGAGCGCCTGTCGATCCAGTTTGGTACACAGCGGGTGGTGGATGACGTCAGCTTTGCGCTCTGGCCGGGAAAAACTCTGTGCATTGCCGGCGAGTCGGGCAGCGGTAAATCGCTGACTTCGCTGGCGATCATGGGTTTGCTTCCGGAGGAGGCACAGATTCCAGGCGGCGCGATTATTTTTGATAACCAGGATTTGCTCAGCCTGCCGGAGCGGCAAATGCAGCTGCTGCGCGGCAAGTCGGTTGCCATGATTTTTCAGGAACCGATGACCTCGCTCAATCCGCTGATGACGGTGGGCCAGCAGCTGGAAGAGACGCTGCAACGCCACGAAGTGCTGGGCCGCCGTGAACGGCGCAGCCGGGTCAGCACGATGCTGGACGCGGTCAAAATCAGTCATGTGGAGAAGCGCCTGCAACAGTATCCGCACGAGCTTTCCGGCGGTATGCGCCAGCGGGTGATGATCGCCATGGCAATGCTGTGCCAGCCACAGGTGCTGATTGCCGATGAGCCGACTACGGCCCTCGACGTCACTATTCAGGCGCAGATCCTCGAGTTGATGCGCGAACTGCAGCAGGCGTTTTCCACCAGCCTGCTGTTGATCACCCACGATATGGGAGTGGTGGCAGAAATGGCCGATGATGTGCTGGTCATGAGTCACGGCAAAATCATGGAGCAGGCTCCGGCAAAAACGCTGTTTACCTCGCCGCAGGCGGCTTATACCCGCCAGCTGTTGCAGGCGGTACCGGTGCTGGGCCAGGCGCCCGCGCTGGCGCCGGTCGAGGCGACTCGACCGTTGCTCAGCGTCCGCGACCTCAGCGTGCGCTTTCCGGTGCGCGGCGACGGCCTGCGCGTGCGTCGCGAAGTCCATGCCGTCGATGGCGTCAGCTTCGATCTTTTCCCCGGCGAGACGTTGGGCATTGTCGGTGAAAGCGGCTGCGGTAAATCGACGACGGCAAAAGCGCTGATGAATATGGTGCCATTTAGCGGCAGCGCGCAGCTTAACGGACAGGAGCTGCACGGCCTGAAGGACGAGGCGTTAAGAGCGGTACGCCGCGATTTGCAGATGGTGTTTCAGGATCCCTGGGCGGCGCTCAATCCGCGCAAAACTATTTTCGACCTGGTTGGGGAGCCGCTGCTGATTCATGAGCAGATGCCCGCAGAACAGCGCACGGAGCGGGTGGTGCAGCTATTGCAGCAGGTCGGCCTGCCAGCGGAAGCGATGCGGCGTTATCCGCACCAGTTTTCCGGCGGCCAGCGCCAGCGCATTTGCATTGCCCGCGCGCTGGCGCTGAACCCGAAAGTGATCATCGCCGATGAATCGGTTTCCGCGCTGGATGTTTCAGTACAGGCGCAGGTGCTGACGCTGCTGGAAGATTTGCGTCAGCGCTATCGGCTCAGCTATCTGTTTATTTCCCATGATATGGCGGTGGTGGAGCGCATCTGCCACCGGGTAGCGGTGATGTTTGGCGGCCAGCTCGTGGAGATCGGCCCACGAGATCGAGTGTTGCACCATCCGCAGCATCCTTATACTCAGCACTTGCTCAGCGCCGTTCCTATACCTGACGTTCAGCAAAGACGGCAACCCCGAGCCACCAGCGCAATGCCGATAAGACCAGAACCGATCAAACCCATCGGCTATCAGAGAGTACCGCAGCGCTTTACCGATTTTGGCGACGGGCACCTCGTCGCCTGCTGAACAAAAAAGCATTCAAACCGGCGGATTTCCGCCGGTGGCAACACTGTTGCCACACAACTCGACGAAAGGCCATTAAACTGGAAAAGTTAGCACATAGCAGGACATAGAGCCGGTCTAAAATGCCCTAAATGCAACGTACCGTATCTTTTATTGTTAGACAAAACCGGAGGTAAACATGCTTAAACCGTCTTCTCCCTAGTGGTGTGATCTCACCACGCGGGAATTCAGTAAACTGGATATGGCGAATATCGTCGCCGTACTACCTATTTGCGCCGTAGAACAACACGGAGCTCATCTGCCGGTTCGGGTGTTTGCTGCCATTAATGCCAGCATTATTGAGCGAGCTGTAGAATTACTGCCTGCCAATTTACCGATGCTGGTGTTGGCCACTTTGCCTGTAGGTAAATCTGACGAACACCTAGCTTACCCTGACACACTTTCGTTGCCATATGATGTTCTGGGGAAAGTGTGTTTTGAAATGGCTAAAAGCGCCTGGCGCACAGGTATTCGCAAGATCGTTTTCTGGAATTCACAAGGCGGCCAGCCCTAATTGATGGAAATGGTTTGTCGCCAGCTGCGCATTGAATTGGAGATGTTTGCCGTCGGTGCCAGCTGCTTCCGCCCCAAGACCTCCGAGGTGTAAGGCGCGTTGAATATCGGGAAGAACCGGCCCGAGGCTCGTAATGGGGGCGCGCAGATTAGCGCCAATCAGCACAATGCTGACGTACAAGCCCCAGCGGGAAGTTGTCCTAGTGGGGTTGGAGGGGGAAAGCGCAGAAGACACGGCAACCTCATAACATCAACGAGCCACAAGTGACGTAGCCCTAGTGATGCGTTGGTTGACGTTAACGCTTACGCGAGATTCGGAAGATAGGAGACGGATCCGTATATCACCACATCCCTTAAAACCCGGCGATCAAACCAGCGCCGGACCGGAGTGTCCTTGACTACACCTCGCCCGAAAGGGCGAGATAGCGGGGTAGAGCTAACCAGGACAGGGGGCAAACGGGCAGAATTTATAGTCCGGTAACCGGCTACGTCGGGCTTTCGGCGCCATTTGACTCCACAGACGCATGTAACCTCATCTGGCGCCTCCATGCCGCAAAGCGGCATTCAGAAGACTGGCTGCGCACTGCTCGCCAGTCCGGACCTGATGTTCAGTCCAGGGGCTACGGTTCCGGATGAAACCCGCCTCCGGTTAAGATATATTCAGCTCCCAAAACAAAGGAAAAAACTCCCCAGTGAATCTGACAGAAAAATCAGCACATTTGGCGTGGTGCGCCTTGGTGGCGCTGGCGTTAGCCAGGCAAAACGGTGACGTTGTGTCACCGGTACAGGAAAATCTCTTTCTCACCCGCTGGCTGGCGACAGCACTGAAGCAACGTCGTTTTTCGCGTGACGTGGCCCCTGACATCGAGTGGCTTCTGAAACAGGGCCGACAGCTGGGCGTCAATGCTAAACTGGCCCGTAAGCTGAACTACCTCTGGCGTTCCAGCTCCGGGGAGTTGTCTGCGCAGAATGACCTGTTCCGGTTGACCCATGCTCTGGAAACGGCGAAAGATATGTGCTGGAACTACCGACTATGCAGTTACCCTGAATGACAGCATAAACGGCATTTATCTTTCACGCTCCAGTCTCGATGCTGCTTTTGATGACGATGGTCGACAGATAAATCCTTTGATAGGGGTCCGCTTGGAAAACGGAAAATATCCTACGTTAAGCCTGTTTTTTGAGCTGGCATGACGGGCAGTTGTGAGCGATAAGCAGACCTTCATTAAGCAAACGGAGGTTGATATTTTCCTGTTGAGGAAAAGTGCTTATCACTACTCATACTAAATTTTAGCCTTAGCGCATTTGGCTAAGAATGATACGGTCAAACGGCTTTGTTGAATAAATCGAACTTTTGCTGAGTTGAAGGATCAGATCACGCATCCTCCCGACAACACAGACCGTTCCGTGGCAAAGCAAAAGTTCAAAATCACCAACTGGCCCACCTACAACAAAGCCCTCATCAACCGTGGCTCCCTCCCTTTCTGGCTGGACGATGAAGCGATTCATGCCTGGTATGAGTCGGCAACGCCTTCATCACGGGGAAGACCTCAGCGTTATTCTGACCTTGCCATCACCACCGTCCTGATGATTAAACGCCTGTTCCGGCTGACCCTGCGGGCTGCGCAGGGTTTTATTGATTCCATTTTTGCCCTGATGAACGTTCCGTTGCGCTGCCCGGATTACAGCAGTGTCAGCAAGCGGGCAAAGTCGGTTAATGTCTGTTTCAAAACACCCACCCTGGGTGAAATCGCACACCTGGTGATTGATTCCACCGGACTGAAGGTTTTTGGTGAAGGCAAATGGAAAGTCAAAAATCACGGCAAAGAGCGCCGTCGTACCTGGCGGAAGCTGCATCTGGCCGTTGACAGCAGAACACATGAAGTCATCTGCGCGGACCTGTCTCTGAACAACGTCACGGACTCAGAAGCTTTCCCGGGTCTTATCCGGCAGACACACAGAAAAATCAGGGCAGCCGCAGCAGACGGCGCTTACGACACCCGACTCTGTCACGATGAACTGCGGCGCAAGAAAATCAGTGCCCTCATCCCGCCCCGAAAAGGAGCGGGTTACTGGCCCGTAGAGTACGCAGACCGTAACCGTGCAGTAGCGAATCAGCGGCTGACCGGGAGTAATGCCCGGTGGAAATGGACAACAGATTACAACCGTCGCTCGATAGCGGAGACGGCCATGTACAGGGTAAAGCAACTGTTCGGAGGTTCACTGACGCTGTGTGATTACGATGGTCAGGTAGCAGAGGCTTTGGGCATGGTGCGTGCGCTGAATAAAATAACGAAGGCTGGTATGCCAGAAAGCGTGCGTATTGCCTGAAAACCCGGTCAGCTACAGAGTCACTCGTCCTGAAGCTGATTTATTCAACAAAGCCTCAGATCACGCGTATTCTGGACAGCATTGCACTGTTCCGAGGCTATCCGGCGACGATAAGAACTGACCAGGGGCCGGAGTTCACTTGCCGCGCACTGGATCAATGGGCTTTTGAGCATGGTGTTGAGTTGCGCTTAATTCAGCCGGGTAAGCCAACGCAGAACGGATTTATTGAGAGCTTTAACGGACGATTTCGCGATGAATGCCTGAATGAGCACTGGTTCAGCGATATCGTTCACGCAAGGAAAATCATTAATGACTGGCGGCAGGATTATAACGAGTGTCGTCCACATTCAGCACTGAATTATCAGACGCCATCAGAGTTTGCAGCACGGTGGCGAAATGGAAAATGTGAAGGTAAACAAACCGACCTTACTAACTGACGGTTGTATCTAATCCTGGGGGCAGGTCACTCGCTGTACGCTTACGGAAGAACTTCTCCGGGATGTGCTGTTTCAGGCGCGCCACGATGTCCCTCTGCGTCAGCCTCTCTGTGGCCAGCTCGCCCGTGTTGTGGTCGTGGTAGCGAAAGCTCAGCGTGGCACTTCCGGCGTAGTGCGCCAGCCGGGAGCCCGCTATCGGCGGCTTTTTCAGGTAACGCCCCAGGTATTTCACGGTGTTTTTGCCACCGTCCGTCTTTTTTGACATGTAGACGTGCCAGTAGTCGCCTCCGGCCGTCAGTATCAGACTGCGCCATTGTGATTCGGTGGTGATATGTGACAGGGACGGCGGCAGGGCCACGCCTTCGAACTAGACGCTCAGCAGAAGCTGGCGGATATTCCACATCCAGCGGGCGCGCATGGCATCCTTACGGAAGCTGATTTTCTTCCACTTCCCGTGCTCATCGATACCGCCACAGGTGACGGAGACGTGGACATGAGGGTGCCAGTTCTGCCTGATAAAAATGTCAGGGCAGGTCTGCGCGAATACGCCTCATTGTCGCTACATTTTCTCCCTGGCATATAGCGAATTTATTGCCAACGCTGCCGCTGCGGTGCGATTGTCCACACTCAGCTTTGGAAATACAATTTCAAGGTGTTTATTCACGGTTCTGGGGCTAAGGTTTAAAATATCGCCAATTTCGCGGTTTGTTTTTCCCCTGGCAATCCACAGGAGGACTTCGGCTTCTCGTTGCGTCAGCCCTAGGTTGTTTTTCAGGCGTTTCACCGCTTCGACTTCTTCATGTCCTTTGATCTCTTCAATACGTAGCAAACTTTCTCCTTCAGCGGTCCGGCGTGAAAGATAGAATTTCAGAGCGATGCCTTGCGATGAAAGATCTAAGGGTATTTTTAAACCTTCCGTATTGTTCAGCCAACCGATGATCCGGTTTACTATTTTTTTATTGGGTTCATACCCGGTATCGCTGAAGTTTTTCATCAGTTGCCATGCATTGGGCGTGGCCCAGCGTAGTTGCCCCTCTTTGCTAAAAACACATAAGGTCTGGCCAACGGAATCCATCGCGCTATAGGCACTGACCGTTAATTTTGAGTTCCGCAAGTGGGTACGCATTCTGACAACCAGCTCTTCCGTGCGTATCGGCTTAATTACGTAATCGACCACCCCGGCATCAAATGCATCAACGATATTCTGCGTATCACTCAGGCCTGTCATGAAAATAATCGGGGTATGCCGCAGCCCCGGATTTTGCCGCAGGCGCTTACTGGTTGAAAACCCATCCAGATGCGGCATTACGGCATCAAGCAGAATGATATCCGGGGTTATCTGGCTGGTTATCGAAAGGGCTTGATTACCCTCCAGAGCGACCAGAACGGTAAAACCGGCTTCATCAAGCGTGTCATTCAACATACTTACCGTGTTGATATCATCATCGACGATAAGTACCGTCGGCTTTGCTATTGCCATTTTTCTCTCCCTCCGGGCGTTCAAGACTCTCGACTATCTCTTTGAATCGAAAGCGCCTCAGCAACTCGGCAAATTTTTCGCCCTCGGCTTTGCTGATCTGGTTAGCGGAAATATGTTTGTCCAGCAGTTCACGAAACCCTCTCACATAACCCAATCTGGCCATCTCTTTTAACGACTCAATCTGGACACGGGTAAGCTGCGAGCGTGGTTCATGTATTTCCGGCTGCTTTGGCGGCTGACATTCCGTGCGCCACTGGAGATGCAATATTTCACCGATGTTCTCCAGTAGTAAAGGGAAACGCAGCGGTTTAACCAGGTAGCGAACTTCCCCTTCGCCAGTGAAATGGCGGCATTTACCCTCATCCGCTTCCGCAGAAATCATAATTACCGGCGCTAATTGTCCCTTATTACGTAACTGACGTAGCAGTTCCCACCCCGACATTTCAGGCATTGCAACATCCAGAAGAAGAAGGTCGATATGATTTTGCCGGGCTAAATGTAGCGCGACATGACCATTTTCGGCTGTTAGCAGCGTGAAGCCTATGGGCGTGAGTAAATCCATCATCAGCTGCCGATGGGATTCATCATCGTCAACTACCAGCAGGGTGTGTCGCTTGCCTGGATATCCGGTGATTACCGCAGGCTCGGCGGGTTGGTAGGCATCCCCGCTATAGCTTGGCAGCATCAGGGTGAGTTTAAACGTTGTGCCTTCGCCACGGATGCTTTCCACCTGGAGATCGCCACCCATGATATAAGTCAGAAGCCGGGTAATCGTCAGCCCAAGGCCCGTCCCGATCCGACGACTATCGCCGGATACGCGTTCGAAAGGCTTAAAGATGCGTTCCAGGTTCTCAGGGGCGATGCCGATGCCGGTATCGTGAACCGAGAAAAACGCCACCTCGCTACGATACTGGAAATCGAGGGTTACACTGCCTCTGTCCGTGAATTTAACCGCATTAGAAAGCAGATTGATAAGAATTTGCCGGAGGCGTTTCTCATCCGTCATCACCGCCTCGGGCAGCCAGTGTGGGGCGTTGTAGTGAAATGTCAGTCCTTTATCGCTGGCCTGTTGTTCAAACATGGCGACCAGTTGCTGCACCAAATCGCCAATGCGCACTTCTTCACGATATATTTCTAATTTTCCCGCTTCAATTTTCGAAATATCCAGTAATCCCTCAATTAGATTAGCCAGATGCTCGCCGCTTCTGCGCATAATACCGATACCGCGCTGCCGGGCTGGGGGGATATCATCAGCACGTTCGAGTAATTGCGCATAACCCAGCATCGCATTGAGCGGCGTTCTGAGTTCATGAGTAATGCCGGTGAGATAGCGGCTTTTGGCCTGATTAGCATCGTCGGCATCTTCCTTTGCCTGCTGCAATTGCCGGTCCGTCGCTTCATGGGCAATAATTTCTTTCATCAGACGGTCGCTTTGCAGGCGCAATTCCTCTTGCGCAATCTGGCGACTTTTATTTGTCAGGACAAATAGCCAGGTGGTGACGCCGGTTACGATAAGCAGGATAAAAAAAACTTTCCATAACGCCGCGGCGAGAAGGTCCTGCTCGCTGCCGAATTCATCGCGCATCTGAGCGAAAACCAGCATCAAAAGCAGACCGATGACGGAACTGAATAACAGCAAAATGCTGATAAAACTCCACACTCTGGGATCAATTTTGCGTAATGATTTTTCTTTAATAAATATCCCGATAAGCTTTGAAGCCTGTTCCGTATAGCGCGCATGAGGTTTGCAAGTATCGTTGCACTGGACATCGAGAGAACAACATAGTGAGCAAATACTGCCCTGATAAAAAGGACAATAGCTCATCTCTGGTTTTTCAAAATAATTACCGCAGACACAGCATTCCGTTGCCGTGACCTGCACCGGCGTCCGGGAAAAATAGTAACGTCCGCGAGTCAGCCAGGCGATGAAGGGGGCGGTGATAAACGTCAGACACAACGATAACATTGAGGCAAAAACCTGTAGAGGATGACCAAGCCATCCCATCCAGGCTGAGAGACCGCAGAGCATGGCGAGCGTCATCGAACCGATGCCGACAGGATTGATATCGTAGAGATAGGCCCGGCGAAACTCTATTTCCGCGGGTCGTAATTTAAGCCACTTATTTAACGTGAGATCGGCAACCACGCTGCCAAGCCAGGATGTGGCCGCCACCGCATAAATGCCCAGGATATCCTCAAATACGCGATAAACGCCAAGTTCCATCAATAACAGAGCAATACCGACATTAAAAAACAGCCACACGACGCGCCCTGGATGACGATTGGTCAGGCGCAGGAAAAAATTAGACCATGCGATCGAGCCGGCATATGCATTGGTGACGTTAATTTTGAGCTGGGAGAGCACCACAAAAATACCGGTTAATGCCAGTAGCGTTGATGATGAATGGGTGACATAGCTAAATGCCACCAGATACATATGGGTGGGTTCGCTGGCCACTTCCGCGCCGAGTCCGTAATTAAACGCCAGCACGGCGAGGAAGGAGCCGAGCAGGATCTTGATGGCGCCGATGACAACCCACCCCGGACCTGCGGCAATTACTGCGCCATACCATCTCCAGCGGGCCGGATGTTGTGGCTTTGGTAAAAAACGAACCTGATCGACCTGCTCTCCCACTTGACTTACCAGTGAGAGCAGTACGGAACAGACGGCGCCGAGCTGAAGGAAATCGAAAGAACCATCGCGGGCTGTAATAAAACCAGGGAAGTCGATCCAGTTTTGCAGCACATGATGTTCACGTATTAAAATGAAAATAAAGGGTAATAGCTGTAGCGCCAGCCAGCAAAACTGGGTGAACTGCTGAAAACGGGAAATAAAAGTGAACCCCCAGGTGACGAGGGGAATAACAACAACGGAACCAATCAGATAACCAAAGTGCAATGGCAGGCCAAACAGCATATTAAGCGCCATCGCCATAATAGCGGCTTCCAGGGCGAAAAATATAAAGGTGAAAGAAGCATAGATTAACGAGGTCACCGTGGAACCAAGGTAGCCAAATCCGGCGCCGCGGGTCAGCAAATCAATATCCAGGCCGTTTTTTGCGGCATTAATGGCAATCGGCATTGATAGCGCAAAGATAATAATGCTAACTAAGATAACCGCCACCCCCACATAATTAAATCCATAGGTTAACGTCAGCGCGCCGCCAATGGCTTCAAGCGCCAAAAAGGTAATTGCGCTGAGCGCTGTCATAACAACTCGCTTTGCGCTCCAGCGTCGTGCCGAGACCGGCGTATAGCGGAGCGCAAAATCCTCGAGAGTCTGATTGGTCACCCACTGGTTGTAGCGTCTGCGCGATTTAAACGCCTTTTGCTGAACGGTCATTCACTGCTCCTGAAATGATAAAAATGCTGAACTTAACCACAGGCGCGTCTTAGTATTTTCTTGTTATCGCGCACGTGAGCATGTCTTGATTATGAGAATTAACCAATACGTTAAATGACGTAGCCGCTGCGTTACCTCGCGCATTGTTGGATTGCTGGACTCTCTCGCATGATAGCCCCAGTTGAGATGAACCATAACGATTATGAGGGCTACCATGAACATTCGTGATTTACCCCAGCCACATAGCAATATGAAAATCCCGAGCCCAGGCCGGTTTCACCAGGCGTGCCTCAAAGCGAAACTTTTGGCGATTGCCGGCCTGATGATGGCAGCTAATACGGCCATCGCCGCCCCGGCGACGTCAGTGGTTAATACCACGGGCCTGGCGGTCACCGACAATAGCGTCAAGGTCGGGATACTGCATTCATCCACAGGCACGATGGCCATCAGTGAAACCGGCTCGATTCAGGCTGAAAAGCTGGCTATTGAGCAGATTAACGCTGCCGGAGGGGTACTGGGGAGAAAAATTGAATATGTACAGGAAGACGGGGCCAGCGACTGGCCGACCTTTGCAGAAAAAGCGCGTAAGTTACTGGTCAGTGATAAGGTCGCCGCTATCTTCGGCGGCTGGACTTCGGCTTCCCGCAAAGCCATGCTGCCGGTACTTGAGCAATATAACGGCATGCTCTATTACCCAACCTTTTACGAAGGGCTTGAGCAATCGCCAAACGTTATTTATACCGGACAGGAAGCTACTCAACAGATAATCTCCGGCATTGATTGGGTAGTTAAAAATAAACATGCAAAAACCTTCTACCTGCTTGGCTCTGATTATATTTGGCCGCGTACTGCAAACAAAATCGCCCGTCACCATATTGAAAAGCTGGGGCTGAAAGTCGTTGGCGAAGATTATTACCCACTCGGTAATACGCAGTTCAATTCGGTTATTAACAAAATAAAACTCAAGAAGCCTGATGTTATCTATGCCATTGTTGTCGGCGGTTCGAATGTGGCCTTCTATAAGCAATTGAAGGCGGCGGGGATCGATATGACGCAGGAGAAACCGCTGCTGCTGACCATCTCCGTCACGGAAGATGAGATCCGCGGTATTGGCGGCGAAAATATCGTCGGCGCCTATGCCTCGATGAAGTATTTCCAGAGTATGGATAATCCGGAAAATAAAAGCTTTGTCGCCGCATTTAAAAAGCGCTGGGGTAATGACATGGTTATCGGCGATGTCACTCAGGCGGCCTATCTTGGCCCATGGTTATGGAAAGCGGCGGTTGAGAAAGCTGGCTCGTTCGACGTGGACAAAATTCGTAAGGCCTCGCCCGGTATTGAGTTCAAAGATGCGCCGGAAGGGTATGTACGCATCCATGATAACCATCATCTGTGGTCCAAAACGGTTATCGGTCGCGCTCGTGCGGATGGGCAGTACGACGTGATTTATCAGACGCCAGAACTTATCGAACCGAACCCATTCCCGAAAGACTAACCGACGCTTCCCCCCATATAGCGTGGGGGGTCTTTGACTTCACCGAGGATACTTCCATGTTCAGCGATTATAACTTGGCCGATTTGGCTTCCATTTTTGTCATGCAGGGGTTTTCGGGGCTCAGCCTGTTCGCCGTGTTTGTTCTGATGTCGCTTGGACTCGCTATTATTTTTGGCCAGATGGGCGTGATTAATATGGCTCATGGCGAGTTCATGATCCTGGGTGCTTATGTCACATGGTTGACCGGTAAGTTTTTCAGCGCTTATCTGCCTTCAATCTTCGGCATCTACTTCTTTGTTGCCATTGCCCTTGCTTTCCTGTGTACCGCCTTGCTGGGTACGCTCGTTGAGAAAATCCTGATACGGCATCTGTATAAACGCCCCCTCGACACGCTGCTGGCGACATGGGGTCTGAGCCTGATTCTACAGCAGTGCTATCGTTCGCTATTTGGTCCCCGCGAAGTCGGCGTTGACTTACCTTCATGGCTAATGGGGTCGTATCAGTTTGCCGACAATATTGATATTCCTGTTAATGGGGTATTTGTTCTGCTGCTGACCGTAGTTATTACCGCTTTTACGGCCTGGCTGATTTATTTCTCCGCCTGGGGAATAAAAGTCCGCGCGGTGGTACTTAACCGCCAGATGGCCAGCGCGGTGGGTATTAATACGGCTCAGGTCGATAGTCGAACCTTCGCACTTGGGTGCGGCATCGCCGGGATCGCCGGAAGCGCCTTTACCATGATCGGCTCAACAGGTCCAACGGCTGGCCAGCAGTATATCGTTGACACCTTCCTGGTGGTGGTGTTTGGCGGCGCGCAAAGTTTGCTCGGCACGCTCGCCTCCGCATTTGCCATTTCACAATCGCAATCCACGCTGGAGTTTTTCCTGAGCGGTTCAATGGCGAAGGTGATTACGCTACTGATCGTGGTCGGCATTCTGCTATTGCGTCCGCAAGGTCTTTTCGCCAACCGGGTCCGCCGCTAGGAGTTTATGATGAAACGCATGCAAAATTATCCGCTACTGGGTATTGCCCTGGTGATAGGCCTTATTTTTATCGTCATGCCGCTAACCCTGGATCTTTTCCGTTTAAACCTGATCGGTAAATACCTGACTTATGCATTTGTTGCCGTCGGGCTGGTACTTTGTTGGGGCTACAGCGGTATTCTGAGCCTGGGGCAGGGCATCTTTTTTGGCCTCGGCGGTTATTGTATGGCCATGTTTCTCAAGCTGGAAGCTTCCTCGCCAGCGGAAACAAAAATGCAAACCACCCCGGGCATCCCGGATTTTATGGACTGGAATCAGCTAACCGCTTTGCCCTCGTTCTGGCAGCCATTCCATTCTTTTAGTCTGACAATTCTGGCTATTTTAATCGTGCCCACTATTTGCGCATTGATTCTCGGCAGCGCAATGTTTAAACGCCGCGTTGGCGGTGTGTACTTCGCTATTATCACCCAGGCTATCTCCGCGATCCTGACGATTCTTATTATCGGACAACAGGGTTACACCGGGGGAATTAACGGCATCACGGATTTACGCACGCTTTTAGGTTGGGATATCCGTACTGATTCTGCACGCTATATCCTCTACTTTATTAATGCTGTTTTACTGATGCTGGTTGTGAGCGCGGGCTATTTTATTGTGAATAGCAAGCTCGGCCGACTGATGGTTGCCATTCGCGATAAGGAAGACCGCGTTCGTTTCTCTGGTTATGATGTCGCGAATATCAAAACGGTGGTTTTCTGCATTAGCGCTCTGTTTTCGGCGATCGGTGGCGCGATGTTCACTCTGCAAGTAGGGTTCATGTCGCCAGGGTTTATTGGCACTGTTGCTTCAATTGAAATGGTCGTTTTCTGTGCCGTGGGCGGGCGAGGTTCTTTGCTGGGGGCAGTATATGGCGCCCTTATCGTCAATGCCGCCAAGAGCAGTATTTCCGAGTCTTTTCCTGAACTCTGGACGATTGCCATGGGCCTGCTCTTTATTGCCGTCGTGCTGATTTTCCCGAAAGGACTGGCAGGGCTTTATCAGCAATATATTCACCCGATCGTGATGTCGCTGCTGCGCAAAAAGAGTATGACCAAACCCAGAGTAAACACCGGAGTGCTGAAATGAAAAATCCGATAAAAGAAATAATTTTAGCGGTAGAGGGATTAACCGTTTCATTTAATGGCTTCAAAGCCGTCGATGATTTTTCAATGTACATCGATGAGGGGCAGATTTACGTTATTATTGGCCCAAATGGCGCGGGTAAGACAACAGTGCTTGATCTCATTTGCGGGAAAACAAAGCTAACCAGCGGCAGCATCAAATTTCGCAATAAGGAACTGAGTAAACTTCGGGAAAATAAAATTGTTCATGAAGGGGTTGGGCGTAAATTCCAGAATCCATCAATCTATGAGAACTTAACGGTATTTGAAAATCTCGAGTTATCTTATCCCAAAGCCAGAACCGCGTTGGGCGCCATGTTCTTTCGTCGCACGCCAGAAATAATCGCTGCGGTCGAACAGGTTGCTGGCGAAATTTTCCTTGCCGATTACCTACATACGCAGGCTGACCTTCTCAGCCATGGGCAAAAGCAGTGGTTAGAAATAGGGATGCTACTAATACAAGATCCTAAGCTCATGATGCTGGACGAACCCGTGGCAGGCATGTCTGTCGCCGAACGCCAAAAAACCGCGCAGCTCCTGCGCAAAATTGCCGGGGGACGTTCTGTACTGGTGATTGAACACGACATGCAGTTCGTCGAAGACATTGCCGATCATGTCACCGTCATGCACCAGGGAAAAGTATTGTCGGAAGGTAGCATCAATAAAGTCAAAAACGACCCTCGGGTTATTGACGTTTATCTTGGTCATTAAGGAGACACGGATGCTGAAAATTTCTGATTATGCTGTCGCATATGGTCAGAGCCAGGTCATCAGTGGACTGAATCTGACGTTAGCAGAGGGTGAAATCGTCGCTCTGGTAGGGCGCAATGGTATGGGTAAAACCACGCTGATGAAATCACTGATTGGTATGATACCGTCCTGTGCCGGTGAGTTAGAGTTTGCCGGTACAAATATTACCGGCTTGCTTAGTTACCAGCGCGTTCAGCATGGCATTGGCTTTGTCCCGCAGGGGCGAATGGTATTTTCAACCATGACGGTTGAAGAAAATATAAAAACGGGGATTCGCCAATCCCGTTCGTTACAGGTTCCTGAATACCTGTATGACTATTTCCCTGTGCTGAAAGAAATGCGCAAACGGATGGCGGGAAATCTTTCCGGTGGTCAGCAGCAGCAGCTCGTTATGGCCAGAGCTCTCGCCGGTAAACCCAAATTACTTTTGCTGGATGAACCAACGGAGGGAATTCAACCGTCAATTATTAAAGAAATGGCAAAAATATTACGTAAGATTCGTGATGCAGAAGGGTTGACCATATTAGTTTCCGAGCAGGTTTTAAGCTTTGTACTCGATGTGTCAGATAAAATTGTTGTTATTGAGAAAGGCAATATTGTTCATCAACAGGCGCGTTCTGGTGCTGATGAAGAACAAATTGCGTCATATCTGTCGGTTTAAATTTATATCACCAACTTAACTACGAGAGGTCTGCTATGGGTAGCACCGGAAGTGTAAGCTCCTGGGATGAAGCGTTATTAATTGCCGCCATCCAATACCCCGTTCCCGTTATTAAAGGACCGGAGGATATCCAGATACAGGTCGATAAGATTTGTAAGGCCGTTGACTCCACCAAAGCCGGATATCCGGGACTTGATGTTATCGTCTTCCCGGAATATTCAACCCAGGGACTGAATACTAAAATCTGGACCTATGACGAGATGTTACTCACTCTCGATAGCCCGGAGATTGGTCAGTTCAAAGAGGCCTGTATCCGCAACGGCATCTGGGGGGTATTTTCCTTAATGGAGCGCAATGAAGACCCGTCTCTTCCACCGTACAACACCGCTATTATCATTAACGATCGGGGCGATATCGCTCTGCATTACCGCAAGCTGCAACCATGGGTTCCGATTGAGCCCTGGATGCCGGGAAATATGGGAATGCCGGTATGCGATGGGCCTAAAGGTTCTAAACTCGCCGTCTGCATATGCCATGACGGCATGTTCCCGGAACTGGCGCGTGAGGCTGCTTATAAAGGCTGCAATGTCTATATCCGTATTTCGGGCTATTCCACGCAGGTGAACGATCAGTGGATCTGGACAAACCGGACGAATGCCTGGCAAAACCTGATGTATACCGTTTCGGTGAATCTGGCCGGTTATGACGATGTCTTTTATTACTTCGGCGAGGGTACGGTCTGCAATTATGACGGTAACGTCATTCAGCAGGGGCACCGCAACCCATGGGAAATTGTTA
Source organism: Enterobacter ludwigii (assembly GCA_023023105.1). NCBI lineage: Bacteria > Pseudomonadati > Pseudomonadota > Gammaproteobacteria > Enterobacterales > Enterobacteriaceae > Enterobacter > Enterobacter ludwigii. The sequence continues at coordinate 108,789 of CP083825.1, forward strand.
CCGCAGAGCTGTTCCCGCGCCTGGTGGATAAAGCGCGTGAAAACTGGGCGTTGGAAAACAATATTTTCAACCTTGGCTGCCGGGGCTATGTCGGCAAACCGGGAGGCGAACGCGAGAATTACCTGACCTGGGTGCGCGATCTTGCCAATGGCGAATACAAACTTCCGTGGGATGAAAATGTCAAAATTCGCGATGGCTGGAAGTATTATCCTGATGGGGTGCAATTAGGCCCGCTACCTAAATAAATTGAGTGTGCCAGGCGCTAAGTCAATCACTTTAAAGACTGAAGTCTGGCGCAGTAGCCCCTGAAAGTTGAATATCCAATTCCAATGAGTAGGGGGCTGAGCCATCCGGTAAGGGCTGAATTTGCCTGCGGGATTGGCTCAGCCCGCCAGACCGGTTTGGTGTTGCGCCGGACAATGTCCGGCGGCAAAGAAGGTAATGACTCCAACTTACTGATAGTGTTTTATGTTCAGATAATGCCCGATGACTTTGTCATGCAGCTCCACCGATTTTGAGAACGACAGTGACTTCCTGCCCAGCCTTGCCAGATGCTGCCTCAGATTCAGGTTATGCCGCTCAATGCGCTGCGTATATCGCTTGCTGATAACGTGCAGTTCTCCCTTCAGGCGTGATTCATAAAGCGGCCAGCCATCCGTCATCCATACCACGACCTCAAAGGCCGACAGCAGGCCCGGAAGACGCTCCAGCGTGGACAACGTGCGTTCACCGAATACGTGCGCCACAACCGTCCTCCGTATCCTGTCATACGCGTAAAACAACCAGCGCTGGCGTGATTTAGCGCCGACATAACCCCACTGTTCGTCCATTTCCGCGCAAACAATGACGTCACTGCCCGGTTGTATGCGTGAGGTTACCGACTGCGGTCTGAGTTTTTTAAGTGACGTAAAATCGTGTTGAGGCCAACGCCCATAATGCGGGCGGTTGCCCGGCATCCAACGCCATTCATGGCCATATCAATGATTTTCTGGTGCGTACCGGGCTGAGAGGCGGTGTAAGTGAACTGTAGTTGCCATGTTTTACGGCAGTGAGAGCAGAGATAGCGCTGATGTCCGGCAGTGCTTTTGCCGTTACGCACCACGCCTTCAGTAGCGGAGCAGGAAGGACATCTGATTGAAATGGAAGCCACCCGCACAGCGCGCTGGGATATCACTCCCCGAGGGAATACCGGCAGCGGACATCGTTAACTTAAGATACAAAAGCTGTTCGGAGATGGAGGGTCAAGATCAGGGTGACCTGCGCCATGATGTTATCCGAGCCCTGTTTCCTAATCACTACACCGGTATTTGATTACCCAGGTCAACTTCAGGCTGTTACAGGGACGGCAACCGTGTCAGCACATCCTTGAGATAGGCATACGGATCGTGCCCATTATTACGGGCCGACTGGATCAAACTCATGATCGCAGCAGCGCGCTTGAGTATGCGAACCCACGCCGAGCATTTGAGAAGGCAACGGGATGAACGCTGGCTGGATAGCCGTGGTTTTCTGGGTAGGCAGCCGAATCCATTTGTGGTCGAGGTTGGCATTGAGGCTGTAGCCCAAGGCGATGTTTGCGATGGAGGCACCGGGTTCAGAACACTCCTGAATGACATGAGCCTTGAAAGATTTGCTGTAGGTACGGCGCTGAGGGCGCATGGAAAATCCGCTTGATGGGCCATGGCCTTCGGCGGCGGTGTCGGGAAGGTGTGTTGGCCGGACGGATACTGTTGAACTACGTTGTCTGGGGCAACGGAAGTGTTTCGGCCCGACTCTGGAACGCGATCCGCAGCGACGACTGGGCAATTCCGCACGTTAGCCTGAGCAGCCTCGGGGAAATCGTCGTCTGGGCGCGCCCAGACGAGTTTCCGCCAAGGAACATGCAGACGAGCAAGGGGCTGCGGGCACTCGGCTACAACGTGAGGATCGGTGTTTGATCGAGGCGCCTGTGGTACACGCAGGCTGACGAGCCAGGCGCTGTCCATTGCCTGATCAGACCGCCCCCCTGTGCCTTGCCTGAGCAGTTGACCTGCATCAATGGGGCGGGAGAACGCTGCACATTGACTCTTGAAGTTATTCATAGTAGGTCTAATATTACAAAGTATTGCAAGGATTTCCTTGGCCGGAACCGCAAAGCGACGCGATTGGAGAGGGTGAGATGAAAGCGCACCTACAGGTGATTTTCACGCTCGATGAATTGGCTGCGTACTTGAAAGTCGGCAAGCGGACGCTTTATCGGCTCGCCGCACACGGGGAAATTCCGGCTTTCAAGGTGGGCGGGACGTGGCGGCTTCGTCAAAGTGAAATCGATCAGTGCATCAATGATCAGACCCGAGCCGGAGCAAAGAAGGAGGTGATGCGCAAGCGTGAACAGCAGAAGTCATCCGAGCAGCCCGTGTCGCCTGGGCGCACTGCCCGTCGCAGCAGGCAAAGGGCTTGAGTAACTCGTTTTCCAATTTTTCTGGAGGTATGACATGGACATCGATTTCAAGAAGTTGGCTCCCTGGAACTGGTTCAAGAACGAGCAGCAAGAGCAGCAGACCGCCTCTTCCCTGCCGGTGCAGCGCAATGACCTGCCAGCGGCGAGCGGGCCAGTCAGCCCGATCCTGCAACTGCATCGGGAAATCGACCGGCTGTTCGATGACGCATTCCGGGGCTTCGGTTTTCCGGCGTTGAACATGCCGCAGTGGCCATCCGATTGGTCGGGCATGCTGAAGCCGGCCCTGGACATCCAGGAAACCGACAAGCAGTACAAGATTACCCTGGAAGTGCCCGGTGTCGAGGAGAAGGACATCCAGATAACTCTCGACAACGACGTGCTGATGGTGCGTGGCGAGAAGCGCCAGGAACAGGAGAAGAAGGAAGGTGGCTTCCACCGTGTGGAGCGCTCCTACGGCAGCTTTCAGCGTGCCTTGAACCTGCCTGACGACGCCAACCAGGATTCGATCAAGGCATCGTTCAAGAACGGGGTGCTCACGGTCACGATCGACAAGCGCGAGGTCAGCGCGCCGAAGCAGGGACGCTCGATCCCGATCAACGGCTGACGTCGCCGGCTCGTTCGTCACAAGAAAAACCCGGCACGAGACGAGGAGTCGCGGCTCGCGATGCCTCGTCTCCTCAACCTTGTCAACCTTCTCAGGAGCATCAGCATGGCCAGAAAACAATGCCAGGTCTGCGGCCAACCCGCCACCGTGCGGGTGGAAGCCAATCTCAACGGTCGTAACAGCACCATGCTGTTGTGCGACGACCATTACCGGCAATTAGTGCGCCAGCAAAAGCGCACCGTTTCGCCGCTGGAAGCCTTGTTCGGCTCGCGCAGCGGCCTGTTCGAGGACTTCCTCGGCAGTGACTTCTTCCGCATCGGCGAAGACGCGACGCCAGTTGCCGCCGATACCGATGACGTGGTCGATGCCTCGTTTGGCGAGCCCGCCACCGCAGGTTCGGGTGCGCCGCGCCGTCGCGGCAGTGGGCTGGCCAGCCGCATCAGCGAACAGTCGGAAGCCTTGCTGCAGGAGGCCGCCAAACACGCTGCCGAATTTGGCCGCTCCGAGGTGGATACCGAACATCTGCTGCTGGCGCTGGCCGACAGCGACGTGGTCAAGACCATCCTGGGTCAGTTCAAGATCAAGGTCGATGACCTCAAGCGGCAGATCGAGTCTGAGGCCAAGCGCGGGGACAAGCCCTTCGAGGGCGAGATCGGCGTGTCGCCGCGCGTGAAGGATGCGCTCAGCCGCGCCTTCGTGGCCTCCAATGAACTCGGCCATTCTTATGTCGGTCCAGAGCATTTCCTGATCGGTCTGGCCGAGGAAGGCGAAGGGCTGGCCGCCAACCTGCTGCGCCGCTACGGCCTGACGCCGCAGGCGCTGCGCCAACAGGTCAACAAGGTGGTCGGCAAGGGCGCCGAGGATGGCCGCGCTGAGACGCCGACCAACACGCCAGAACTCGACAAGTACTCGCGCGACCTGACCAAGATGGCGCGCGACGGCAAGCTCGACCCGGTGATCGGCCGCGCGCAGGAGATCGAAACCACCATCGAGGTGCTGGCCCGGCGCAAGAAGAACAACCCGGTGCTGATCGGCGAGCCGGGTGTGGGCAAGACCGCCATCGTCGAAGGGCTGGCGCAGCGCATGGTGGCGGGTGAAGTGCCCGAGACCTTGCGCGACAAGCGCCTGGTGGAACTCAACATCAACGCCATGGTGGCCGGCGCCAAATATCGCGGCGAGTTCGAGGAGCGCGTGCAGAAGGTGCTGAAGGAGGTGACCGAGCACCAGGGCGAGCTGATTTTGTTCATCGACGAGGTGCACACCATCGTCGGTGCCGGCCAGGGCGGTGGCGAAGGCGGGCTGGACGTGGCCAACGTGTTCAAACCGATGATGGCGCGCGGTGAACTCAACCTGATCGGCGCCACGACGCTGAACGAGTACCAGAAATACATCGAGAAGGATGCTGCACTGGAGCGGCGCTTCCAGCCGGTGACGGTGCCCGAGCCGACGGTGGCCCAGGCCATCATGATTCTGCGCGGCCTGCGCGACACCTTCGAGGCGCACCACAAGGTCAGCATCTCCGAGGACGCGATCATCGCGGCAGCCGAGTTGTCCGACCGCTACATCACGGCGCGCTTCCTGCCGGACAAGGCGATCGACCTGCTCGACCAGGCGGCCGCGCGCGTGAAGCTGTCGGCCACGGCCCGGCCGGTGGCCGTGCAGGAGCTGGAGTCCGAACTGCACCAGCTACGGCGTGAACAGGATTACGTGGCCGCGCGCAAGCAGTACGACCAGGCCGCCGAGCTCGGCAAGCGCATCGAAGCCAAGGAGGCCGAGCTCAAGAAGCTCGTCGAGGACTGGGAGCGGGAGCGGGCCTCCGGCAGTGCCGAGGTCAAGGCGGAACACGTGGCGCAGGTTGTCTCGCGCCTGACCGGCATCCCGGTCAACGAGTTGACGGTGGAAGAGTGCGAAAAGCTGCTGCACTTGGAACAACGGCTGCACGAGCGCCTGGTGGGACAAGACGAGGCGGTCCGTGCCGTGGCCGATGCCGTGCGGCTATCCCGCGCCGGCCTGCGCGAAGGCAGTAAACCGGTGGCTACCTTCCTGTTTCTGGGCCCGACCGGGGTGGGCAAGACCGAGCTCGCCAAGGCATTGGCCGAATCGATCTACGGCGATGAGCATGCCCTGTTGCGCATCGACATGTCGGAATATGGCGAACGCCATACCGTGGCGCGGCTGGTGGGCGCGCCTCCGGGCTATGTCGGTTACGACGAAGGCGGTCAGCTCACCGAGAAGGTGCGGCGCAAGCCCTACAGCGTGCTGCTGCTCGACGAGATCGAGAAGGCACACCCTGACGTCTACAACATCCTGCTGCAAGTGTTCGACGACGGTCGCCTCACCGACGGCAAGGGCCGGGTGGTGGATTTCACCAACACCATCATCATCGCCACGTCCAACCTGGGTTCGGACATCATCCAGCGACGGCTGAAGGCGCGTGAGGCGGCTGGCGAGGAGTACGAAAAGACCAAGGCCGAGGTCATGGACGTGCTGCGCGGCCACTTCCGGCCCGAGTTCCTCAACCGCATCGACGAGATCATCGTCTTCCATGCGCTGGGCAAGGAGGAGATCCGCCACATCGTCGGCCTGCAGCTCGATCGCGTGGCGCGCAGCGCCGCCAGCCAGGGCGTGACGCTCACTTTCGATCAGACGCTGATCGACCATTTCGCGGAAGAAGGCTACAAGCCCGAGTTCGGTGCGCGTGAACTCAAGCGCCTGATCCGCAGCGAGCTGGAAACTGCGCTGGCGCGCGAGATGCTCGGTGGCGGCATCGGCAAGGGCGATCACGCCAGCGCACGCTGGGACGACAAGGCCGAACGCGTGGTGTTCGAACGCAAAGAGCCACCGCAGACCCCGGCCGAGCCGGAGCAGCCGGATGTCGCGAAGGCGACCGAGACGCCGCACGGCGACGCTGGCAAAGACTCGAGCAAGAAGAAGTCGGCGAGCGACGCATCTTGATGGCGGGCGAGGCTGCCGTGTCCGACTCCATCAGCCTGGCATGGGCAGCCTCCCTGGCATCGATCGCGGTGGCGGTCGTGGCCGCGGGTCACGCGGTCGTCTACAAGCGTGATCCGCGGTCGGCCACGCCGTGGGGGCTGCTCATCAGCGGCGGCACTGCCCTCCCGCTCGCTGGCCATCCGTTTGCGTGACGGTGCGGCCCGTCTGTTCACATGATCCTCTGGCAACTCGACTTTCGAGGAACACGGTCCATGGAAAAAAAGAATCAATGGAATACCGGCTACTGGATCGTTGCCCTCCTGCTGTTGCTGAGTTTGCAGAGCTACTGGCAGACGGCGAAAACCGTCGAGCCGGTGCCCTACAGCGAGTTCGAGAAGGCGCTGGACGAGGGGCGCGTGGCCGAAGTGCTGGTGTCGGATCGTACGGTGACCGGGCGCCTGAAGTCGCCGGACAGCCGGGGCAAGACGACGATCGTGGCAACGAGGGTCGAACCCGATCTTGCCGATCGCCTGTCGAAGTACGACGTACCCTATGCCCGCGTGTTGGAGAGCACCTGGCTGAGCGATGTGCTGTCGTGGATCCTGCCAGCGGTATCCTTCTTTGGCGTCTGGTTCTTCCTGTTCCGCCGCTTCGCCGAGAAGCAGGGCATGGGCGGGTTTCTCAACATCGGTAAGAGCCGCACCAAGGTGTTCGTGGAAAAGAACACCGGTGTGACGTTCGCCGATGTGGCGGGGGGGGGGGATGAGGCCAAGGCGGAGCTGGTCGCGATCGTCGATTTCCTGAAGAATCCGCAGGACTATGGCCGTCTCGGGGCGCGCATTCCCAAGGGCGTGTTGCTGGTCGGCCCACCGGGCACCGGCAAGACATTGCTGGCCAAGGCTGTTGCCGGGTGGCCGAATCGACCCAGGCGCGCATCGATCAGGCTATCCGCGACATCGTGATGGGCGTGTTCGAGCGCGCCTACCGGATTCTCGACATCAACCGCGCGGTGCTGGAGCGCTGTGCGCGCGAGCTGCTGGCGCGGGAAACGCTCGACGAAAGCGATATCCGTCAATTGACTCAAGGACTTGTTCGGAACTGAAAACAGTAGTAGGTGCCATTCAGAGTAAACCGACGGCTCTGTTCAGTGCGTCATCCAATTCGTCGGCATTGTTCAAGGAGAACCGACATGTCTGCATTGACTCCGTGGGACCCCTTCCGGGAACTGGATGAATTGCAAAACCGCCTGGCGACGATGTTCGGACGAATACCTCAGCGACAGGGCGCCCGTACCGGCAACGAAGCCATGACCACGGCGGACTGGGCTCCAATGGCGGACATCAGCGAGGATGAGAACGCATTCCTCCTCAAGCTGGATCTGCCGGAGGTCCCCAAGGATGCCGTGCGCGTCAGCGCGGAAAACGGTGTGCTCACCATCAGCGGCGAGCGCAAACTGGAAAAAGAGGAGCAGGGCAAGAAGTTCCACCGCATCGAACGTGCCTATGGCCGCTTTGTGCGCAGCTTTGTCTTGCCTGACAACGTTGATCCGACCAAGGTGACGGCTTCCATGAAAGACGGCGTGCTGGAAGTGCGGCTTGTCAAGGCCGAGCAAGCCAAACCGAAACAGATTGAAATCTCAGTCAACTAACTTCAATCAAGAGCCCAAGATCATGAATATCAAACAGCCACAATACACCTTCTCCGCACTTGCCCTGGCGGTCGTCGTCGGACTGAGCGGACCGGCTCTGGCCCAATCGGCGGCAGGTTCTAGCCCAGGTGCTGCAGCACCCTCTGCCGCATCCAAGGCGGCACAGCCACAGGTAGATGACAAGGCCGCCCGGGAAGCCGATAAAAAGCGTGCCGAGCTCACTCAAGACGCCATCACGGCGCTCACCAAGACCCAGGAGGCTTTGACCCTCCTTGATGCAAACAAGACCAAGGAGGCGCTTGCTGCGCTGGAACTGGCCAGCGGAAAGCTGGAACTGGTATTGGCACGCGACGCCAAACTTGCTTTGGCGCCGGTCGATGTACGCGTCATCACCCACGATATCCACGCCAACGTGGAATCGGTAAAGAAAGCGGTCAAGTTGTCTCGGGAGTTGTTGGGTGATGGCGAGGTGCAAAAGGCCCGGCCCATCGTTGCCAATCTGGCCAGCGAAATCGTAATCCAAACCGACAACCTTCCGATGGCAACGTACCCGGCAGCGATCAAGTCGGCCGCACGGCTCATCGACAGCGGCAAGATCGACAACGCCAAAGCGGAACTCGCCCGAGCACTGAACACGCTGGTGGTGACCTCGGTCGCCTTTCCTCTGCCCGTGCTACGGGCCGAAGCCGCGATGGCAAAAGCTGAAAAGCTGGCCGAGACCGACAGGCGCGATGCCAAGCAGAACGAGGAGCTCAGCACCTTGCTGTCGTCCGTGCGCACGGAGATCGAGATGGCGCAGATCCTAGGTTATGGCAAGAAGGCGGACTTCAAACCCATCTTCGATCAGGTGAAGTCCATTGAGCAAAAGTCGGCTGGTGGCAAAAGCGGCAAGGGATGGTTCGACGAGTTGAAGACGCGCATCCAAAAGCTGTTTTGAGGTGATGAAGGGGCTGACTGCTCTGTCGGTCAGTCTCGCGATGTTCGCATTGAGCCCCAATAGATTCGCCTATTTTCACTATCTCATACGAGGCATATCACCATGAATGAGCAAACACCGAATCCCAATGCGACGAACGAAGGAAAAAACGAACAGGCCGCGGTAAGCAGCCTTCCTGTCAGTCCAGAGTCCAAGCCTGAAGTCGTCACGGAGGTACAGCCTGAGGTTCAGAAAGAAACGGACTCGCAGGCGGCAGACAAACGTAAACAAGTCCTCGATGAGGCAGTCTCGGCCTTGTCGCTGACCAAATCAGCGCTGGCCGCACTTGACGGCAAGGACACTGCACGCGCATTGGCAACGCTGGCCGAAGTGACGGGAAAGCTGGAGCTGATCGTCGCGCGCGAACCCACGCTCGCCCTGGCCGGCGTTGATGTGCGCACCATCGTGCACGACTTGTTCGCCAACACGGAAACCATTGAGGCGATGACCGACGAGGCGCTGGATGCCCTCAAACATGGCGAGGTGCAACAGGCTCGCCACGTGCTGGCTTTGCTGGCCAGTGAAATCGTGATCACGGTCACCAACATCCCTTTGGCGTCCTATCCCGCAGCCGTGAAGGCAGTCGTGCCGCTGATCGATCAGGGCAAGATCGAAGAAGCCAAAGCCGCGCTGCAGTCAGCGCTCAGCACGCTGGTCGAGGAGCGCAGCGTGCTTCCGCTGCCCGTCCTGCGTGCGAAGCTGCTCCTGAAGCGCGCCGAGCCCCTGGTAGAAGATGGTCAGCGCAGCGAAGCATCCAATGAGCGCCTGGAGACATTGTTGAACGAAGCCCGGCAGCAGTTGGAAATGGCAGAACTGCTGGGCTATGGAAAAAGGAAGGACTTTGAGCCCCTGTACGCTGAACTCAAGAAAATCAAGGAAAAGACGGGAGGGGGAGGCTGCGGAAAAGGCTGGCTCGATGAAGTCAAGGCAAAACTGTCCAGGTTGTTCTGAAACCGCTGGAGAGGGGGCGCATAGCGCCCCCTCTCTTGTCCCATGAGTGTTTGATTTTTTATTTTGTATAGATCTTTAGGAGATATTGCATGAACACAGACACCATCGCCAATTCCAATGCGGATGACCCCACCAAAGCACTGTGTTCGCTGAGCCAAAATTGGTGGCTTTTTGTGCTGCGCGGTGTCTTGGCATTGATTTTTGCAGCCCTCGCGTTCTGGATGCCACAATCGGCTCTGTTGGCCATGACCATCATGTTCGGCGCATTTTCCTTGGTCAATGGCGCGTTCAACTTGTTTGCAGCGGTGCGCCATATCCAGAAAAAAGAGCGCTGGGGCTGGCTGCTGTTCAGCGGCATTGTCGGCATACTTATGGGCGTCGTCGTCCTGGTTGCTCCTTGGGTCGCCACGATAGTCTTGGCTTCTTTTTTATGGGCTAGCGTGGGCTTCTGGGCGATTTTCACCGGTGTGCTGGAGATATCCGCCGCCGTTCGGCTGCGTCGGGAAATCAAGGGTGAAATCTGGCTTGCCCTCAGTGGACTGCTCTCGATTATCCTTGGTGCTATCGTCTTGTGGATATTTTTTACCCGTCCGGTCGAGTCATTCGTGGCCGCAGGCTGGCTGTTGGGTTTCCATGCGGCAGTCTATGGCGTCACGCTTTTGTTCTTGAGTTGGAGTCTTCGCAAAACGCGCCTGGGGTAAGAGCGTGCCAAACCAAAATCTATGGATATGAGCATCCTCGATTCATGCCTCCATAGAAATGACATCGAAGGAGTCATACATGCAGATACAATATAGCTATCGAGCTATCGACAAAGAGTTTCATGAACCTTGGCAGAGAGCTTTGGGAAATGTGATCGAGCACGCCCTCAAGCCATTGCTCGACAAACACACTAAAGATTCAGCGCGACTTCAAATCGTCCTTGATCGCGACAAGATCAAGCGGCAATTTTTGGCCAGTGGCTATATGCACCTGCCCGGCAAAAAGATTGTCAGCGTTACTGCATCACATGACGAGCTGACGCCCCTCGCGCAGATGCTCGCACAGTCGTTGTTCCGTCAGGCCAAGAAGCATTTTGACCGACTGCATGCTCAGGATCAAATCAAGCGCAAAGCACGACGCGAGCGCTTGCGCGAGCTCAAGGTGCGGATTGCCGCAAAACCCGCATCAGCCGCCCATGAGGCCGAGGTGACCCGAATGCCTCTACTGTCGAAACTTGAGGCTGTCGCAAGGCGTGAGCTGGCTTATCTGCGGGCTGTCGGCGATTTACCGCGCGATTATCCGACGCTGCGCGACGTGGTGGATGAAGCGATTGTCCGAGCTAAGGTGGAATGGCAATCCGTGCCGGGGGAAAAAGAGGCTTACACCGGTCTTTTGAAGCATCTGTTCGCCGTCCTGGATAACGAAGTGGCAAGCAGCCGGCAATTTGGCGAATTCGTTTCTCTGGACGCGCCGGTCGAACCGGATGCCCAAGACGTGGCCGAGGCCATGGTGGAAGAGGAAATCTTCGAATTTTATCAGCACGATGACACACTCAAGCTGGCCGATATTTTCGCTGGCAGTCAGCATCCCGATGTCGCAACGATCGCGGAACAGGAGGAGCTGATTGATCGGTCGAGCGAGTTCGCTTTTGCATTTGACCTGCTGAAGGACATGCCGCGTTTGTGGCGGCGCATTTTTCTGCTTATCCGTGTGGACGGGCTGAATGCCAGCAGCGTCTCTGAAATCCTGCTGATTCCTAGTAAGGAAGATGCTGTCCGAAGGTGGCTCATGCAGGCCGAAGCATTCATCGCTGCTCATCTGGAAGAGGCCGGAGTAAGCAAAAACGGGAACGATTGGCTCCAAGGCGTTGATTGGTCGGCATTGTCTGTGACCCGAAGCGAGGCAGCCTCACTGTGGTCCAAGGAGGCGAACCATGAAGAATGATCTTCACCTCGTCTGCCCGCATTGCCAGTCCATCAACCGCGTACCGACTGCGAAGCTATCGGAACATCCCAACTGTGGCCGCTGCCAGCAGCCCTTGTTCACGGGCGAGCCCATCGAGTCGACCACGGCGACGTTCTCGCGCCACGTGGAGCGCAGCGATCTGCCGCTGCTGGTCGATTTCTGGGCGCCATGGTGCGGGCCGTGCAAGATGATGGCGCCACAGTTCCAGCAATCGGCGCACCAGCTCGAACCGAGGAACCGGCTGGCGAAGGTGAATACCGAGGCTGAGCCCCACCTGGCCGCGCAGTTCGGTATCCGCAGCATCCCGACGCTCGCCCTGTTCCAGGGTGGGCGGGAGATCGCCCGTCAGGCCGGCGTGATGGGCGCGCAGGACATCGTGCGCTGGACGTCGACGCAAGTGGGACGCTGACCGATGCAGGGCTTGCTCGGCACTACGCTAATCCTGCTGGCGGCTTGCAGCCTAGCGGCGATGGCGACGGCGGCGTTCAGAGTGCCCGCCTTGCTGGGGTATCTCTCTGTCGGCGTTGTACTGGGCCCCTCAGTCATCGGCGTGATCGCGCCGGGGGAGACGCTGAGCTTTCTGTCCGAGCTGGGCGTGGCGCTGCTGTTGTCCATGGTCGGACTGGAATTCTCCCTCGGAGACTTCTGGCTCGCCCGCAGGACGGTGCTGATGGCGGGCGCTCTGCAGATGATCGCCGTGGCCCCGCCGCTGATCCTGCTATTGATGTGGCTGGGGCAGCCCGGCCAGAGCGCCGCGCTGCTCGGCACTGCGGCGGCCATGTCGTCCACGGCGCTGGTCAGCCGACAACTGGCCGACCAAGGCGAGCTCACCACCCGCCACGGACGCAGTGCCATCGCCGTGCTGGTCTTTCAGGACCTGGCCAGCGTGCCCCTGCTGGCCTTGCTGGCGATCTGGGCGCGCGGCGAGTCGCCGAAGATCGAGCATGTGCTGCTCGAAGTATTCGGTGTGCTGCTGCTGTTCGCGGCAGCGGCCCTCGTCTCGCGCCGTCTGTTGCATGGCCTGCTGGGCTGGGTGGCGCGGCGGGGCCACGAGGAATCGTTCGTGCTCGTCTCCTTGTGCGTGGTGGTGGCTGCCGCCGCTGCTGCGCACGCGGTCGGCGTATCCGCCGCCCTGGGGGCCTTCCTCGCCGGGATGGTGCTGGGCGAGAGCGACTTCCGGCACCACATGGAAAGCCACCTCAGGCCGTTTCGCGATGTGTTGTCGGGCGTGTTCTTCGTGACCATCGGCCTGCAACTGGACGCAGCACAGATTCTTTCGGCACCGCTGGCGGTGCTGGCGTGGCTGGTGGTGCTGGTACCGGTCAAGATCCTGCTCAATACGCTGGCCTTGCGGGCGACGCGCCTGTCCGCCCTCGATGCCTGGCGCACGGGCATAGCGTTGGGGCACGGCGGCGAGTTCGCCCTGCTGTTGTTGGGCACGGTCTTGCAGCAGCATCTGATCCCCGCGACCGTCGTCCAACCCATGCTGGTCGCGCTGGTGCTCAGCATGGCCCTGGCACCGCTACTGATCCGCCATCACGATGTACTTGCCCGGTTCTTGAGCCGCACCGGCGGCGTCATTCAGCCACCCCAGGCTGAAGAAGTCGAGATCGCCGCGCAGACGACGCGATATCGAGACCATGTCATCGTTTGCGGCGCGGGCGAGCTTGGCCTGACAGTCAGCGAGATTCTTCGCCACGCCGGCGTGGCGCATCTGCTGCTGGAGGCGGACGCGCAGAAGGTAGAGGCCGCGCGTGCCGCCGGCGCGCCGGTGTTCCATGGCGATGCCAGTCGGCCCGATACCTTGCTGGCTGCCGGCTTGACGCATGCGCACTTGGTGGTGCTAACGTTCGCCCATGCCCAGCAAGCGTTGCGCATCGCCCAGGCGATTGCCGAGCGCCGTCCGGCGCTGACCTTGTGGGTGTCATGCAGAAGTACGACCGCGGCCGATGCATTTCGCGCCATGCCTAACGTGCGCGTGTATCAGCAATCCTTTGCCGCAGCTATTGGGCTGGCGGAACAGGTGATGTCGACGCTTGGCATGTCGACCGAGTTGATTGAAGGACACATCAGCGCAATGCGCCGCCGTCTCGACAGCAGCCGTTTTCCAGGGAGTTCATAGTCATGAAATCAAAACGCCTTAACCCATTTCAGGTCTTGCGTGACCAATTGGCCATCATGAGTTTTTACGAGCGCTTCGAGCAGGTCGTCGCGCTCGTGCTGTCGGCGGTGATCGCCGTCATCATCGTGGTGTCGCTGTTCCAGCTCATCTCCATCGTCTTCACGCTGCTGGTTCTCGATGCCTTCAATCCCCTGGACCACAAGGTATTCCAGAGCGTGTTCGGCATGATCATGACGCTCTTGATCGCGATGGAGTTCAAGCATTCCATCGTGCGCGTGGCGCTGCGTCGGGACAGCATCATCCAGGTCAAGACGGTGGTCCTGATCGCGGTGATCGCACTCTCCCGCAAGTTCGTGATCCTCGACTCCGACGCGAGTCCCGCAAAGATAGCCGCGCTGGCAGGCGCCACGCTGGCTCTGGGTGCGACCTACTGGCTGCTGCGCAAGCGCGGCGACCGCGCCGCCGAGACCTCTGAGCATGACCCGTCATCATCCGAGTGATCCGCGCCCTGCGCTCTTGCAACACCGCTGGCTCAACCGCCTGCAGACCGGGCTGTTGGTCCTGACCCTGGTCGGGATCGCAGCCGCAGCAGGGAGACTGCCATTTGGGGAAGGCTGCCTGTGGCTCGCGCTGTTTGCCGTTGCAGGTGCGTTGCTGCTGGAACCGGTAGCCGCGTCGGCGCTGAGCTTGCGCCTGTACCGCGTACGGGCCTTGCACCCGCAACAAGCCCACGAGATGTGGGCCCTGTTGCGCGAGCTGTCCGCCCGTGCCGGTTTGCCCGCCACGCCGGTGCCGCACTATGTGCCCAGTGCCGTCGTCAACGCCTTCGCCACCGGATCGAAGCAGGAGGCATCGATCGCCCTCACCGATGGCCTGCTGCGCAGCCTGAGCCCACGCGAGCTGGCGGGTGTGCTCGTGCACGAGGTCGCGCACATCGCTAATGAGGATCTGCGTGTCATGGGGCTGGCGGATTCCAACAGTCGCCTCACGAGCCTACTGGCCCTGATGGGGCAGATCGCGATCCTGCTCAGCCTGCCCGCGCAGCTGGTTGGCGCGGCGGAGGTCTATTGGCCTGGTCTATTGTTACTGGCCGCATCGCCCCAGCTGGCCCTGCTCGCACAGCTCGGCTTGTCTCGCGTGCGTGAGTTCGACGCTGACCGCCTTGCGGCGGAACTGACTGGCGACCCGCAGGGGCTGGCGTCCGCGCTGGCGAAAATCGAGCGGGTCAGCCGCTCCTGGCGTGCCTGGCTATGGCCGGGATGGGGCAATCCCGAGCCCTCCTGCTTGCGCACGCGTCCGGCAACGCAAGAGCGCATCGCACGCCTGCTGACGTTGGCGCCTGGTCCAGCATCAGCGTTGCCACTCCGCGCGCCCCATTTTTTGCCGGAATCCGCTTTGGCGACGCGCCCACCGCGCTGGCGCCTGAGCGGGCTGTGGCGCTGATTGCCCATCAACAGGAGACGTCTCATGGCCTATCTCGACCCGTACCAACGCCCCGCGCCGGACCGCTTCGTCCGGCGCGGGCTCTTCATCACCGCCTGCATTGCCGCGCTCATGCTGCTGTGGCAGTTTCTGCCCGCCATCGAGGCATGGTTCAGTCCGCGCGAGGCAGCAGAACGCACCGTGATGGCGCGTGGCGATCTGGCGGCGGACGAGAAAACCACCATCGAACTGTTCGAAAAATCGCGCGCCTCGGTGGTCTACATCACCACCGCGCAATTAGTACGCGATGTCTGGACGCGCAACGTGTTCTCCGTGCCGCGCGGCACTGGCTCGGGCTTCATCTGGGACGACGCCGGCCACGTCGTCACCAACTTCCACGTCATCCAGGGCGCGTCCGAAGCCACCGTCAAACTGGCCGACGGCCGCGACTACCAGGCCGCGCTGGTGGGGACGAGCCCCGCGCACGACATCGCCGTGCTCAAGATCGGCGTCGGTTTCAAGCGCCCGCCGGCCGTGCCGGTCGGCACCAGTGCCGACCTCAAGGTGGGTCAGAAGGTGTTCGCTATCGGCAACCCCTTCGGCCTGGACTGGACGCTCACCACTGGTATCGTCTCCGCGCTCGACCGCTCGTTGCCGGGAGAAGCGGGCGGCCCGGCCATCGATCACCTGATCCAGACCGACGCCGCCATCAACCCCGGCAATTCCGGTGGCCCGCTGCTCGATTCGGCTGGGCGGCTGATCGGAATCAATACCGCCATCTACAGTCCGTCTGGCGCCTCGGCCGGCATAGGCTTTGCGGTGCCGGTCGATACCGTCATGCGCGTGGTGCCGCAACTCATAAAGACCGGCAAGTACATCCGTCCGGCGCTGGGCATCGAGGTGGATGAGCAGCTCAACGCGCGTCTGCAGGCGCTGACCGGCAGTAAGGGCGTATTCGTATTGCGCGTGACGCCGGGCTCGGCGGCGCACAGGGCCGGGCTCGTCGGCGTCGAGGTCACCGCAGGCGGCATCGTGCCCGGCGATCGCGTTATCAGCATCGACGGTATCGCCGTTGACGACGTCACCACATTACAGGCCCGGCTAGACGACAAGAACGTTGGAGATGTTGTGGTCTTGTTAGTGGAGCGGGCCGGCAAGACTCGCGAGATGCTTGTGGAACTACAACCGGGAGTTTGATGGAAAGTGGGTCATGGATCTGCACAGCGAAGCAGCCAAGTGACTTCAGCCTTGCGCCGAACTACGAGCCCTAGCTAGGGATGGTCTGAAGTAGCCCTGTATTTCCGGCTGACTTCAGCCACTGCTGATTTTGAAAGCGGTGAACCGATCAAAAACGATCGGATCACTCGCTCATTTCGGTGCTTTCAGCCGTCGCGAGCACCTTGCGACGGCCATTTTCCGCATTACAGGCGCACCTTTCCTGCGCTTGCCAGCAATTGTCGGCGGGCCATCCATAGGCTCGACAGGGCAAACAGCGTCACCAGTTGTGCAGTGTTCTTCACCAGCCCTCGGAAACGTACCTTGGTGTAGCCGAACTGCCGCTTGATCACGCGAAACGGGGGCTCTACCTTCGCTCGCACTTGCGCCTTGGCCTTCTCGATCTTGCGCTTGGCTTTGTACAGGGCGCTGCGTTTATCGAGCATCTTGTAGGTGCTGCGGCGTGCTGCGACCTGCCAGATCACTTCTCGGTCGGCATGCTCGGAGCGCTTTTCGACGCCTGTGTAGCCGTCATCGGCGCAGACGACGTTCTCGTCGCCGTGCAGCAGTTTGTCGACCTGGGTGACATCCGCCACGGTGGCTGCCGTGCCCACCACGCTGTGTACCAGCCCCGATTCATCATCAACGCCGATGTGCGCCTTCATGCCAAAGTAATACTGGTTCCCCTTCTTGGTCTGGTGCATTTCCGGGTCGCGCTTGCCGTCCTGGTTCTTGGTTGAACTGGGCGCGTGGATCAGCGTGGCATCGACGATAGTGCCCTGGCGCAGCGACAGACCGCGATCCCCCAGGTAGCCATTGTTCACGCAGAGGATGCCGGCTGCCAGCTCATGTTTCTCCAGCAGACGACGGAAGTTGAGGATGGTGGTTTCGTCAGGAATACGCTCCAGGCTCAGTCCGGCGAACTGACGTAGGATGGTCGTCTCGTACAGCGCTTCTTCCATGGCCGGATCGCTGTAGCCGAACCAGTTCTGCATCAGATGGATACGCAGCATCGCCATCAAGGGATACGCCGGGCGACCACCTTCGCCTTTCGGATAATGCGGTTCGATCAGGGCAATCAGCCCTTTCCACGGCACCACCTGATCCATCTCGATCAGGAACAGTTCCTTGCGGGTCTGCTTGCCCTTGCCGGCATACTCGGCGTCGGCGAAGGTCATCTGCTTCATGGAAGAACTCGAGTGGCGGGGTCAGTCCAACGTACCGAATTAAATACCTTTTGCCGCAATCAAAACCGCAGGATGAATGTGTGGCTCTTCTGCCAGCAGAGCGGGTACGGTAGCGAATATTTGTTTAGCTGCTTCACCGGACATATGGAGTTCCCTTGAGTCTGTACTACTGAACAGATCTACAAGGAAAACCGTTTCAGGACTCGTTTCTGAGCGGATCACCAGCCAGTGAGTGGTGCCCTCTTCTGCATTAACATGAGGCAAAGCAGCGGCTATGCGCTCTGCTACTTCAGCGCCTTTTCCTTCTCTCGCTTTAAATGAAATCAGTCCTGCTGTTGTACTCATTGTTTCTTTCTCCTGTTGTAATAATCATGGCTTTCTTACGAGAATTATTGTATCAGGGTTAGGCAACATGGCACTGTGGCGAATCTGCCATTAAACCGGCTTTTTCGGCCAATTACAGGACTGAGATGAAAAAGATAGTCATTATTGCTTCCCCGGGATGCCTTGCTTCAGGCTATACCGGGCTGGCTGATATGTTCTCTCTTGCCGGAAGAGCCATATCAGCTGCTCGCAAGGAGCCGTCACCCTTTGATATCATGACAGCAAGTCCGGACGGGCAGCCAGTGACCGACGGAAGCGGGCGGTTACTGACCGCCGATGCGGCACTGGCAGATATCAATTCATGCGATGCGGTTCTGATCCCCGGGTTTGTACCCGATGCATCAAACACGCCGCCACAGCTCGGTAAACTGGGCAGCATAGCGTCATGGATACGGCAACAGTACGTGCATGGCGCCCTGGCTTGTGGCTCGTGCAGCGGAGTGTTTATGCTGGGCGAGGCGGGGCTGCTCAACGGCAGAAAATGTACGACAACCTGGTGGCTGTACGATGAGCTCAAGCGCCGTTACCCCCAGGCAAACGCCATCTGGGGCAATGCTCTGACTGAGGATAACCGTATAGTTACGGCTGGTGGGCCGCTTTCATGGATTGATGTGGCCTTACACGTTGTGCGTCAGCTTGAGGGGACGGAGGCTGCGCGTATTGCAGCAGAATTTGCTGTAGTGGATACAACGCCTCCCGCAAGGGCTGTTTATATGCCCACCGCGCACCTCAGCCGGCCGGACAGTATTCTGCCCGGTGCAGAATTTTTTATAAGGCAGGAAGCATCAACGCTGCTTACCACAAGAGAGCTGTGCCGGCGCCTTGCCATTTCGGAGCGAACCTTTCACAGGCGTATAAAGGCGGAAACAGGCGAGTCACCGAAACAGTTTATCGACAGGATCAGGTGTGAAATGGCAAGGCTGGCACTTGAAACATCTGCTAAAACCATAAAGCAGATCGCAGCTGATGCAGGTTACGCGGATGAAGGCAGTTTCAGGAGGGTCTTCAGCCGGATGACCGGCATGAATCCGGCATTATACCGCCGTTGGGTGAAAGACCGTACCCGGGAATAATGCACAGTAGGGCCGGGAGGTATCCGCGCGGAATTATGAGACGCCCTGACAGCACAGTGCTGCCAGGGGTGTGCTGTGTTAACTACTGAGGTCTTTTCCGTTCGTGGCGATGACTTTTTTATACCAGTGGAAGCTTTTCTTACGGGAGCGTTTTAGTGTTCCGTTCCCCATATCATCCGGGTCAACATATATAAATCCGTACCGTTTGGACATCTGAGACGTGCTTGCGCTGATCATGTCTATAGGTGTAGCGACCTGCATTTGAAATAGGGGAAGTGCGGACAAATTCCTGGACCTTCAGGAGTTAATTTATGCATTCATACGAGGACCGGATTCGGGCCGTCGAACTCTATTACCGGTACGGAAAGAAAGCCTCCGTTGTCGTCATGGAGCTGGGATATCCTTCCACAAAACAGCTGGGCCGTTGGGTTCGGATTTATGAAGAGAAGGGCGATTTACCCAGGGAATTAAAACCAAGAGAACGCTATTCACGTACACAGAAAATTGCTGCTGTTGAGCATTATCTTACTCACGGTGGTTGCCTGTCGTACACTCGCCGAGCCATCGGCTACCCCAGTAACGAAATTCTAAAGCGCTGGATTGAAGAGTTTTACCCAAATGCGCGTCCCCTGGTCATTCGCTCAGGCACAAGCAAATGCTTCAGCCCGGAAGAGAGGTCTCAGGCCGTCCGGGAGCTCTGTAACCGACGTGGAACCGTGCGTAAAGTTGCACAAAGCATAGGCGTCAGCGTCCCGGTCCTGTACAAATGGAAGAAAGACCTTATCAGTGACGAGGCTTATCAATCCATGCGCAAACGAAAGGCAGCCCCTCAGGATAAAAATCAGGATACTTTACTCGGTGAAATCCAGCGTCTCAGGAAGCAGGTTCATCAGCTGCAGCTCGAACGTGACATACTGACAAAGGCGAATGAACTGATAAAAAAAGATCTGGGCATCAGCTTTCTGAAACTGAAAAATAGGGAGAAAACCCTGATAGTTGATGCCCTTAAGAAAAAGTACCCCGTTGCTGAGTTGCTAAGCGTTCTGCAACTTGCCCGCAGCTGTTATTTTTACCACAAAGCCAGCAAACGTCTGTACGATAAGTATGCGGAAATACGCGTGATCATGGCCGATATCTTTGAGGAGAATTACCGCTGTTACGGCTACCGGCGCCTTCACGCGATGCTTCGCAGTAACAACAGGGTTATTTCTGAAAAGGTTGTCCGCAGACTGATGGCAGAAGAGCAGCTCGTTGTTAAGCGCACCAGGCGACGACGATATAACTCTTACTGTGGCGAAATCGGTCCGGCACCGGAAAATTTACTCGCCCGGGATTTTAGTTCCTGCAGGCCAAATGAGAAGTGGCTGACCGATATTACGGAGTTCCAGCTTCCGGCTGGAAAAGTCTATCTGTCGCCGGTTATCGACTGCTTTGATGGCCAGGTTGTAAGCTGGTCGATAGGAACACGCCCGGACGCGACGCTGGTGAATACGATGCTCGATGACGCACTCGATACGCTCAACGAACATGATAAACCGGTGATACACAGCGATCGTGGTGGCCATTACCGGTGGCCGGGCTGGCTCGAGCGTATCAACACCTCCGGACTTATAAGGTCCATGTCGCGCAAAGGATGCTCGTCGGATAATGCTGCGTGTGAAGGCTTCTTCGGGCGTATCAAAAACGAAATGTTCTATGGCAGAGACTGGGCGGGTATCAGGCTGGAAAAATTTATCTGCTTCCTGGACAGGTACATACGCTGGTATAACGAGAAACGGGTAATGGTGCCAACTTACTGATTTAGTGTATGATGGTGTTTTTGAGGTGCTCCCGTGGCTTCCATCTCCATCAGTTGTCCCTCCTGCTCGGCTACTGAAGGCGTGGTGCGTAACGGTAAAAGTACTGCCGGACATCAGCGCTATCTCTGCTCTCACTGCCGTAAAACATGGCAGCTACAGTTCACTTACACCGCCTCTCAGCCCGGTACACACCAGAAAATTATTGATATGGCCATGAATGGCGTCGGATGTCGCGCCAGTGCACGCATTATGGGCGTTGGCCTCAACACGATTTTACGACACTTAAAAAACTCAGGCCGCAGTCGGTAACCTCGCGCATACAACCGGGCAGTGATGTGATTGTCTGCGCGGAAATGGACGAACAGTGGGGTTACGTCGGCGCTAAATCACGCCAGCGCTGGTTGTTTTACGCGTATGACAGGATACGGAGGACGGTTGTGGCGCACGTATTCGGTGAACGCACGTTGGCCACGCTGGAGCGTCTTCTGAGCCTGCTGTCGGCCTTTGAGGTCGTGGTATGGATGACGGATGGCTGGCCGCTGTATGAATCACGCCTGAAGGGAGAACTGCACGTTATCAGCAAGCGATATACGCAGCGCATTGAGCGGCATAACCTGAATCTGAGGCAGCATCTGGCAAGGC
Organism: Enterobacter ludwigii; assembly: GCA_023023105.1. Lineage (NCBI taxonomy): Bacteria > Pseudomonadati > Pseudomonadota > Gammaproteobacteria > Enterobacterales > Enterobacteriaceae > Enterobacter > Enterobacter ludwigii. Next base: position 130,133 of record CP083825.1, read on the forward strand.
TGGGCAGGAAGTCACTGTCGTTCTCAAAATCGGTGGAGCTGCATGACAAAGTCATCGGGCATTATCTGAACATAAAACACTATCAGTAAGTTGGAGTCATTACCCGAGAAACGTATCAAGCTATCATTAGGTGCAATGAGTCCTGTGAAGTACCGGCAGCATCTTGGGATCACAACATAACAGTCCAGGAAAACATCCGCAGCCCCCTAATAGACATTAGCATTGAGCCCCTACAATACAGGTGCGCATAACAAAGATTATGTTAAATTCAATGGTAAAATCATTATAAATCAATATCTTAAATATCGAACAAGCCCCTTTCTTCCTCAAACCTCACTGTGGTAACTTTAAAAACAATGTCCGTTCCTGAGTTTGTGATGCCTTAAAGCCATGGTGAAGATAAAAGTTTTTGGCTTCTTCAGTCAGTGCATGAACCATAATCGCACGGACTCCAATATTCTCAGCTACACGGTAACAGCGCAGAACTGCATCATGCAGTAAATCGGCCCCGAGCCCTTGGCCACGGTATGAAACATCAACTGCCAGGCGAGCAAGTATGATTACGGGAATTGGATCTGGCATATTGCGCCTGAGGCTTCCCATTGCTTCCACGTGGTTAACGCTGCCGGTGGCCAGAGAGTAAAAACCGACAACCTGTTTAGTGTCTCTTTTACAAACGACGAACGTTCGTGCTGCACCAAGAGCTTGGTTTTTTAATCCCCTCTGTTTAAGCCAGTCATCAAGTACTGCCTCACCACTGACGAACTCTGCTAGTTGATGGGAGCTGGATAATGGTTCTGGTGCTGTTACACGTCCCACTGAGGTTTCCTTGCCAGAAGTTTATCAATAGCCGCCTCATCCGAAACCGGTGCATCGAGCATATCGATAAACTCTGCATACTGCTCATCGTTAAAATTAAATACGCGACGATCGAGGATCACATTCTCCGCAGCCTGACATGCCATTTCCAGGATGAAGTCCGTGCGTGATTTATGGAGAATCTCTGCTGCAGCATCAATAAGTGCTCTTTGAGATTCTTTAGCTCTAAGGTTGAGCTGAACATCTGATTTCATGAGTGCGCTCCTTGTATAGCGATTGCTTTACAAGCATATCATATGGATTCTGTATAGCAAAAGCTATACGGTTTTTTAAGTGCAGTGAACATACGAAAGAGTCAACTTGCAACTATTAGGTAAAGCTCTTCCTCTAAATTATTTTCCTTGCTCTGGCCTACCAAATCAAACCCAACGCCCTGAATTTACTGCGTGCGATGCTTGCTAGCAGTCTCATCCGGACAATTAGCATGAAAACTATGGATTGTTATCTGGTCTAACATCTGGAAAAGTTACTGATGAGAAGGTAGTATTCGGATCGTCAGCGATCGTCTTGTGGTGGGACAGATTGTTGATTCAGATTACTTTTGTGTCCTAACTCAAACTGACGGTTTGACTGCTTTGTGGTGAGGCAGGCGGGTGGCAAAAGATGGTTTTACGGAAGAAATGCGGACTTCCGGAAACAGACAGGGACAGGACGTGTCCAGTAAAACGTTCAGGAGCAGGTAACGGGATTTCCCGGAGCCTGAATGCACAAACCCCCCGACATCTGTCATCATCTTGGCGGAAGACACAGATATCAGGGGGTCCAAAAGCAGGCGCGTGGCCTGTGAAGGATTATAACGCATGCACCACATAACACAACACCCGGCCGCCATAAGAACAGGCCGCC
>CP083826.1 GCA_023023105.1 Enterobacter ludwigii
GCTGATCGCCACGAGCGGGAGCATTCTGTGGTGGCAGGGGCAGCAGATAACCGACAATTACACGCATCTTCGTCAGCAGGAAGATACCCTGGCGAAAATGACCGCCCGGACGTGGGGAGTGCGCTATCAGGAGAGCAGCGACGGCCGGAGGTTTCTTATCCTGCCGCCGGGGATGCAAGCCGAAGCCATCCCCTACGACGGGACGACATGGATCCGCCTGAAACAGGAGTAGCGGAAAATGACAGAGCTGGAAAAGCAGTTGCTGAGCGCATTAGAGCAGCTACAGCAGGACTACTCGCAAAGGCTGGACGAATGGGAGAGCGCCTTCGCGGAATGGCGGAGCATGTGTGGTCTTATGCAACGGGAGAACGCGGTGCTGAACGAGCGCGTGTCGGACTTGAGCACGCAGGTGCTGAGTTTAAGCGAGCAGCTGCGCCGCTTGTCCGGGAACTGAATGCCATCGAGGAGAAGGCTGCACTGGAGTATCAGCGTCAGAACGAGCTGGAGCTGACGCTCCGACAGAAGCAGAAGAGTTTCGATGGTCCGAAGATGAGGTGACAGCCCGCACGAAGAAGGGCTCATCGCGTTCCTGCTAAATAGGCTGACTACCGGAATGGTAGTGACTTATCCCGGAGGAAGTGATGAAAATTCTCAACGTTATTGAAGCCCTGCTGAACTGTTTTTACCTGGTGATGGAGCTGTGTGAGTTGCCGGAGAGGCATTTGCCGGTTTTTAAGGCGTTCGCGCTGATTTTAGTGTGACTTTACGCTGCATGCATCTGGCTGCATGACTATGCATCAGTGTAATATCCAGCGGCTGCGTTTTTGGTGTTTTTTCGTCATGTCTGTCGCCACTTTCTCGCGTCTGGCACCGGAAACGCAGCCAACCCCGTTTCTGCGGTGCGGGCAAGGGGTGTTATGTTAAAAGCCGAGGTCTGGCGGATACGGAAAAAATTATGCCGGCCGGGCTTATGCCCGCGGAAATCCGGCCGATACTTAAATTATCCTTCACAAAGGATATCCTGCGATCCAGTCAGTTGAGTGTTTTCCGTCTCCCGGATGGGAGCCATTTTTTTGCCTTCTGATGCGTGTTAAGGCTTGCGGAGCTGCGCTGGTTCTTCCAAGATTGAGAGACGCCAGCTTCCTGCTGGAGCCGGCGGATTTGCCGTAAATATGAACATTTTCTTATTGTTCAGCCCGCTAAAGATGGCGGGTTTTTTACGCGTGAAATCCGGAGCCGGACATCATGCCGGCATGGCTGAAGAGCGGGCTTTTTCCCGCCCTGTCGCAGTAATATATAAAGCTACATAAGGAGTAGCCGATAACCATGGCAGTACTTACATTATCCGGGCAATCTGATTCATATGTTTTCACTTAAATATATGTTCTCCCTGAACCTCCAGCGATCAGCCATTTCGTATGACGCAATTTGTCAGAATAAGCCTGTCATTGAGTTCAGTCCGGAGGGGGTGATAAATAAAGCCAGCCCGCTTTTTCTCTCCACTATGGGGTACAGGGCTGATGAAATAATCGGTCACCACCATCGTATATTCTGCCCGCCCTCGCTGGTAAGTTCACCGGAATACAGCCAGTTCTGGCAGCGCCTTGCCAGGGGAGAAAGCTTTAGTGGCAAGTACCTGCGGCTGGCAAAGGGAAATCGTTCCGTATGGCTTGAAGCCAGTTATATCCCCGTTTCTGACAGGCGCGGCCGTGTTATCAGAGTCATTAAAATTGCTGCCGATATTTCTGAGCGCGTGCATTCTGCTCTTGAGCAGGAAGCAGTCGTAAATGCCATAAACCGTTCTATGGCCATCATCACCTTCAATCCTGAAGGGATCGTGCTTGAAGCAAATGAAAATTTCGTCAATGCCACTGGCTATAAGCGGGATGAAATCATAGGTAAGCATCATCGTCTGTTCTGTGCCGAGACGCTTTACAAAAGTGATGAATACCGACATTTCTGGGAGAGACTGAATCAAGGTGAGTTTTTTTCTGGTCTGTTTCCACGCCTTAACCGTCAGGGAGACCCTCTGTGGTTCCGTGCAACTTATAACCCTGTCTTTAACAGTGATGGGCAGCTTTATAAAATTGTGAAATTCGCTACAGATGTTACGGCTGATGTCCTGCGAAACCAGAGAGAGCAAGAGGCTGCTGTGCATGCATGGGATATGGCCGTGCAGACCCGAGAAAGTGCGCAGAACGGTGCCAATGTTATTGAAAATAGCATCCTTATGATTGACAGAATTGCGCAGGGGATGGGGGCTGTCTCCACCGATATCTCACGGCTCAACAATCAGTCTGAAAGTATTGACGATATGGTGGAAACCATCCGGAAGTTTGCCATGCAGACAAGACTTATTGCACTGAATGCCGCGATTGAAGCAGCAAGGGCTGGCGCATCCGGAAGAAGTTTTGCGGTTGTTGCCGCAGAAGTGCGTAATCTTGCGGCGAGCGTCAGTAGCGCGACTGAAGAAATTGAGCAAGTCGTGGCCAGCAATAGTCAACTGGCCAAGGATGTTCTCTGTGGCATTGAAAACAGCCTGATGAACACTCGGAAAGGGGTTACACTCATGCGCGAAGCGGGTGAAGTTATGACCAGCATTCAGAGGAATGCTGCAGGGGTTGAGACTGCGGTTAAGGATGTCGCCATTTCAGTTAAAGCCGGATAGGCCATGGTGCATATCCCCATATCTGTCGAACATCACAGATGATCTTCTTGAGATCCTTTCCGTTGCGTCGTAATCTCTTGCTCTGAAAACGAAAAAACCACCCGGCAAGGTGGCTTTTTCGAAGGTTCGCAAGAGTTGACGCTCTTTTGAACCGCGGTAACTGGCTTGGAGGAGCACAGTCACCAAAACTGTCCTTTCAGTGTAGCCTTATCGCACCCGAAACTTCAAGACTCTCCTCCTCTAAACCTGTTACCAGTGGCTGCTGCCAGTGGCGCTTTGTCGTGTTTTTCCGGATTGGACTCAAGTTGATAGTTACCGGATAAGGCGCAGCGGTCGGACTGAACGGGGGGTTCGTGCATACAGTCCAGCTTGGAGCGAACTGCCTTCCCGGAACTGAGTGTCAGGCGTGGAATGAGACAAACGCGGCCATAACAGCGGAATGACACCGGTAAACCGAAAGGCAGGAACAGGAGAGCGCACGAGGGAGCCACCAGGGGGAAACGCCTGGTATCTTTATAGTCCTGTCGGGTTTCGCCACCACTGATTTGAGCGTCAGATTTCGTGATGCTTGTCAGGGGGGCGGAGCCTATGGAAAAACGGCTTCGCCGTGGCCTTATCGCTTCCCTGTTAAGCTTCTTTCTGGCATCTCCCAGGAAATTTCCGCCCCGCCTGTAAGCCGGTACCGCTCGCCGCAGCCGAACGACCGAGCGCAGCGAGTCAGTGAGCGAGGAAGCGGAATATATCCTGTATCACATATTCTGCTGACGCTCCGCTGCTGCATTTTTCTCCTGCCAGATGAAGCACTTCACTGATATTCGCATCCGTGCCAATATAGTAAGCCAGTATACACTCCGCTAGCGCTACGTGACTGGTTCAGGGCTGCGCCCCGAAACCCGCCAAAAGCCTGACGCGCCTGCGGCTTGTCCAACCCCGCGCCGACCGGGAAAGGCTTTCCCGCCCGTCCCGGCGTTATCAGGAGGCCGGTTTGTCAGAGAAACGGAACAAGATGCTCACCATGTGGGTGACGGAGGACGAGCACCGGCGGCTGCTTGAGCGCTGTGACGGCAGGCAGCTGGCGGCGTGGATGCGGCAGACCTGCCTGGACGAAAAGTCTGCGCGCACCGGAAAGCTCCCCTCAATCTCGCCGGCGCTGCTGCGCCAGCTTGCCGGCATGGGGAATAACCTGAACCAGATAGCCCGCCGTGTTAACGCCGGCGGCGGCACCGGCCATGACAGGGTGCAGATTGTGGCGGCGCTGATGGCCATCGATGCCGGGCTTGAGCGGCTGCGGCACGCCGTTCTTGAGAAAGGAACGGACGATGATCGTTAAATTTCATCCACGTGGCCGCGGCGGTGGCGCCGGGCCGGTGGACTATCTGCTGGGTAAAGACCGGCAGCGTGAAGGCGCCAGCGTCCTGCAGGGGAAGCCGGAAGAAGTCCGGGAGCTGATTGACGCGTCGCCTTACGTGAAGAAATACACCTCCGGCGTCCTGTCGTTTGCGGAGGCCGATCTGCCTCCCGGCCAGCGGGAAAAACTGATGGCCAGCTTCGAGCGGGTTCTGATGCCCGGACTTGATAAAGATCAGTACAGCATTCTGTGGGTGGAGCACGAGGACAAGGGGCGTCTGGAGCTGAACTTTCTGATCCCCAATACCGAGCTGCTGACCGGCAGGCGGCTCCAGCCGTACTACGACCGCGCCGACCGGCCGCGTATCGATGCCTGGCAGACCATCGTGAACGGCAGACTGGGGCTGCACGACCCGAACGCGCCGGAAAACCGCCGGGCGCTGGTCACGCCGTCCGGACTGCCGAAAACGAAGCAGGAGGCCGCAGAAGCCATCACGCGCGGACTGCTGATCCTTGCTTCGTCCGGGGAGCTGAAAACCCGTCAGGACGTCACTGAGGCGCTGGAACGGTCAGGTTTTGAGGTGGTACGCACCACGAAAAGCAGTATCAGCATTGCCGACCCGGACGGGGGGCGAAACATCCGACTGAAGGGAGCCATCTATGAGCAGTCTTTTAACGCTGGCGAAGGACTTAGAGCAGCAATCGAAAGCGCAGCAGAAGAGTACCGGCGAGATGCTGAAAGCCGCATTCAGCGAGCACGAGCAGTCTGTCAGAGCGGAACTGAACGCAAGCGCGAGGAGAATCAGCGACGCCATCAGCGCCCACGAGCAGAGTATGAGCGAGGCGATGGAGAAAAACCGGCGGAGCGTGTTGCTGACGGCCGGGAGGACATGGCTCACCATCCTGATGGTGTCAGCGCT
>CP083827.1 GCA_023023105.1 Enterobacter ludwigii
TATGGCTATCACATCAAGACTCATCCCTTTGCCCAGTTACCAATGGCCGCTGCCATTGGCGCTTTGCCGTGTCTATCCGGATTGGATTCAAGTCGAAAGTTACCGGAACAGGCGCAGCGGTCGGACTGAACGGGGGGTTCGTGCATACAGTCCAGCTTGGAGCGAACTGCCTTCCCGGAACCGAGTGTCAGGCGTGGAATGAGAAACCGCGGCCATAACAGCGGAGTGACACCGGTAAACCGAAAGGCAGGAACAGGAGAGCGCACGAGGGAGCCACCAGGGGGAAACGCCTGGTATCTTTAAGTCCTGTCGGGTTTCGCCACCACTGATTTGAGCGTCAGATTTCGTGATGCTTGTCAGGGGGGCGGAGCCTATGGAAAAACGGCAACGCCGTGGCCTTGCTTCTTCTTTGCTAAGTATCGCCCTGGCATCCTCTAGGAAATTTCCGCCCAGTTTGTAAGCCCACACCGCTCGCCGCAGCCGAACGACCGAGCGCAGCGAGTCAGTGAGCGAGGAAGCGGAATATCTCCTGTCTCGTATATTCTGCTGACGCGCCGGTGCTGCCTTTTTCCTCCTTCCACATGAAGCACTTCACTGACCTCCGCATCCGTGTCGACATATTAAGCCAGTATACACTCCGCTAGCGCTACGTGACTGGTTCAGGGCTGCGCCCCGACACCCGCTAAAAGCACTGACGCGCCTGCGGCTTGCCCAACCCCGCGCCGTCCGGGAAAGAATTTCCCGATCGACCCGACGTTTCTGTTTACCTGTGATGTTAACGTTTGGATCTTTTTCCCGGGTTTACCTATTTTCTTCTAATGAAGCGTTCACAGCTGACGTTAATAGATGGGTGCTTCATGTTTGGTTTTTCACCAGGAGAACTTATGAACCTTTGCCCCGATGAACGTCTGCTCTTTGTGCGGATGATTTCCGCTATGCTTCGCCGTTCGGGCGGTGATGCGGGTGCTTTTATGTTTGAGGCGTATCGCCATATTGTGTCCGATACCAATCAAGCTCGTCGTTCCTACATGCTCGACCTGCTCGAAAGCGTCAGGCATGACTATGTACACGGTGGATATACATAGTTGCCCTGGATACGCTTTTCGTCTAAGTGAGCGTTCTTTTCGTCTCTTTATTCGCCGTCCTGTATACCGAAGCGTGCGCTCAGCTTCTGATAAAGCGCTTCAGCCTGTTCGTGCATTCGCTCACAGTCGGCTGCCTCGTCATCAAGATCGAGCATGTCGAGTTTTTCGAGCAGCAGCAGCGACTGCGCCCGGATAAATTTTGCCATGTTCAGTGCGGCTGATTCCTGTTTTGTCATACGGCTTTTTCCCGGTTTTATGGTGATCGCAGACTGAAATCTTACTTCATTCACTTGAGTGCATAGCCATGCAGGTACGCAGAAATCATCAGGGGCGTTTTTTCTCGATATGGGCACAGAAAGGTGTATGTTTCAGGCCGGAGGCCTCAGAAACGCCCTGAGAGCCTCTGAGGCGGTGCGGGCAACGGATGTTATGTTAAAAGTTACTTTCCCGAGCTTGTGTCGTAGTTTCTTCCTACGTGATTCATCAAGTAGGAACCTGATAGATCGATACACCAGAGATCCTCATCGATCCTTCTTTATTTATTTAATTTATTGTTAAACAAAGACTATTTGTAAACCTATAAACTACACCGATCGATTGGGATCCTTTCAATAGGAAAAAACACTAAACAATTTATATATGCTCTAAACGGCTTCAAACTGATTTAAACGGCTTTAAATTATTGGTGAACCTATGACTAGGTTTTTGTGTAGATAATGTCTTAGGCAGCGTTTGGTGCCGTACAGTGGGGGTTTTACAGGCTGCTCTCGATGCTGCTGTTGGTCTGATGGCTGGTTTTTTAAACACTGTTTACGGGATCCCTCGTTAGAATTACTATCCATGGCGCTGGCTGTGGTGGCTGGCAATTAAAAAACATAGGCAGGTAGCTGTGGTGGCTATTTGTCGAAGCTTGAGATGGCTTCTTAAGAAGGTGAAACCTTCACAAGAGAACCCGCTAATCGTGAAGAGGCGGGTTTTTTTGTGTCAAAAATCCTCGATTCATCAGCGCATTAATTGCTCTTCAATATGGTGATCGTGTTAGAATAGGCGCAACGGCAGACCTTACCAGTTTGCGAGCCTTACCAGCTCATGCCCCGTTAGCAAATAACCTTAATCTTCTTCACGGACCGCAAGGTCAAGGTGCCAAAATGTGTAATACAATCTCGATCCCTCATCCGGGGGATGTTAGCTATATCTCCTTCACGTGCCGCAAGGTTCCGTCCGCTATCTTTAGTGGCGTGGAGGTGAATCATGACTAAAGTAACTGTCGATTATCCTTCTTCTATCTCCCGCCGTAAGCTTTCAAATCTGTTCAATCACTCCCCGTTTATGTTGTCTCTTGTTCATGACATGTGTGACTCTCAAGCTATTGTTCTTGCTGCCATGTGTGAAGGGAAGTGCGTAACAAGTGCGGGGAACCGGATTGAAGCAGACTACGAAGTAACTAAGCTGGCTGCGGTCATTGATGTTCTGGAAAATAAGTTTTACCTGCCTGTATCACGCGTGAAGATTCCCACCGCGTCGGATACTGGAGGTGGAACTATCCAAGCTAAATATCTCATTACGGAAAATGATATGCAGCTGTTGCTGGAAGATCCGGAATCAGTGGTTTTGACGCGAGAGAGATTGGCTCTTTCTAAGTTAAAAAGTCGAGATGAACGTTGTTTAAAACGTTTGGTGTCCGTTCACGGTTATGATGAAGTTTTTCGATCACTACAGGCGTTAGATGTAGCTAATGATTCTTTTGGTCGAGATTGCGGGTAATGCTTTAAACGGCAATGAATTGACGTTTAAAGCATGGCCGTTTAACGTTTGACGTTAGAAAGAAAAAAGCCACCCGGCAAGGTGGCTTTTTCAAGGTTCAACAAACGGGCAAGTTTTTGAACCGGGTAACTGTCGTAAGGGCGACGAGTCACCAAAACAAGTATCTCCAGTTTAGCCGCAA